>JAATEW010000064.1 GCA_015655535.1 Hyphomicrobiales bacterium
GATAAACGCGAGCTGCGGCGCTTCATCAATGCGAAGCCCATTCTCGATTATTCGGCGCTCGAGCCCGGAGAAGTGCCGTCGGACTTCATAAGGCAGACCGCGCGCGATCTCGGCTTCACACCCGCCGATGGCGTGCGGGTGCGGCTGACCGGACTGGTGCCGTTGGCGGATGAGGAATTTGCGACCGTCGCCGATGGCGCTGGCCTCAATGGCGCGCTGACCGCGCTGATCGTGCTCTTCATCATCTGGCGCGCCTTGAAATCCATGCGCATCGTGCTGGCTGTTGCGATAAGCGTTGTCGTCGGCCTTTGCATCACCGCGGCCGTCGGCCTGATGATGGTCAGTGCTTTGAATCTGATCTCCGTCGCTTTCGCGGTTCTCTTCGTCGGCATAGGCGTCGATTTCGGGATCCAATATAGCGTCCGCTATCGCGCCGAGCGTTACGAGGAACCGGATTTTTTCAAGGCGATCGACTTGGCGGCTTCAAAAGCCGGACGCCCGCTTGCGCTGGCCGCCGCCGCGACGACGGCAGGCTTTTACTCCTTCCTACCGACCGATTATCGCGGCGTTTCGGAACTGGGCCTCATCGCCGGCACCGGCATGATCATCGCCTTCTTCAGCGCGATCACCGTTTTGCCGGCGCTTTTGTCTTTGCTCCGGCCGCCGGCCGAACGGGAGCCGGTTGGTTACACGTTCCTCGCGCCCGTCGATGCGTTTTTGTCGAACCATCGCTATGCGATCGTCATCGGCACTTTGGCTGTCGCACTCGCCGGGACGCCGCTTTTGCGCAACCTCCATTTCGATTTCAATCCGCTCAATCTGCGCAGCAGCAAGGTGGAATCGGTTGCGACCTTGCTCGACCTCGAGAAGGATCCAAACGGCGATACCAACACGATCAACCTTCTTGCCCCGAATTTCGCGGCGGCGAAGCCCGTTGTCGAACGGCTTGAAAAACTGCCCGAGGTCGCGCGCGTCACGACGCTCGAAGATCTGGTCCCGGCGGGTCAGGACGAGAAGCTTCCGATCATTCAGCAGGCTGCGGCGACTTTGCTGCCGCTCTTCGATCCGCAGCGGCGCCTCGATCCGCCGACCGATGCGGATGATGTCGCGGCCATGAACAAGGCCGCCGAGGCTTTCACGACGACCGCAGCCGGCGAGACCGGGAAGGGCGCTGACGACGCGCGCCATCTCGCCGATCTCATCCACCAGCTTGCCGTGGCACCGCCGGCGACACGGGCGGCGGCCCGCGCCGATCTGCTGCCGAGCCTGAATGTCACGCTCGATCTGATGGCGGATTCCTTGCAGCCGCAAAAGACGACGGTCGATTCGATTCCGCCGGGTCTGCGGGCCGATTGGGTCGCACCTGATGGGAAGGTCCGCATCGAAGCCGTGCCGAAGGGCAATCCCAACGACAATGAGGTCCTCACCAAATTCACCAAGGCCGTGCAAGCGGTCGATCCCAATGCGACCGGCGAGCCCGTCGCCATTCAGGAATCCGGCGCGACCATCGTGAAGGCCTTCGTCGAGGCGGGCCTCTGGGCGCTTTTGTCGATCAGCGTGCTTTTGCTGATCGTCTTGCGGCGGATCACCGACGTGCTTTTGACGCTCGTGCCGCTGCTGCTCGCCGGGCTCGTGACGCTCGAAATCACCGTCTTGATCGGGCTGCCGCTCAATTTCGCGAATATCATCGCCTTGCCGCTGCTGCTCGGATTGGGTGTCGCCTTTAAGATCTATTTCGTGATGGCTTGGCGCGGCGGCACGACCAATCTGCTCCAATCGAGCCTGACCCGCGCGGTCTTCTTCAGCGCGCTCACCACGGCGACGGCTTTCGGCAGCCTCTGGCTGTCGAACCATCCGGGCACGTCGAGCATGGGCAAGCTTCTGGCGCTGTCGCTCTGCTGCACGCTCGCGGCGGCCGTGCTCTTCCAGCCGGCCCTGATGGGACCGCCACGGGTCAAGGAAAAAGACCTGGACGTACATTGACCTCCGAAGCGGTGGCTTCGGAGGTCATGAGAACGTGGTTGTCAGCCGTGAAACTACGACGGATTGTTTGAGCCTTACGAGCCGAACCCGGCGCTGCCTTCGTCCAGGGTGATATATTTCTGACCGTAGAGCTGGACGCCGAGCTGCTTAATGAGCTCTTGCTGGGTCTCGAGGAAATCGATGTGCCGTTCCTCGTCCTTCAGGAGATCGTCGTAGAGCTCCTTGGACACACGGTCATGCACGGAGGAGCAATATTCCGCGGCTTCGGTATAGAGCGCGCGCGCTTCATATTCCGAGGCAAGATCGCACGCGATGATCTCTTCGACATTCTGCCCGATCTTCAACGGATCGAGCACCTGCATATTGGGGAAGCCTTCGAGGAAGAGAATGCGATCGGTGAACCGGTCGGCGTGGCGCATCTCCTCGATCGATTCCTCGCGCCACTTCTTGCCCAATTCCTTGTAGCCCCAATTGCTCAGGATGCGGAAATGCAGCCAATATTGGTTAATGGTCGTCAATTCGCTGCGCAGGCTTCGATTTAAATATTCGAGAACCTTTTCATCACCCTGCATCGGGGACTCCAACATTTGAGAGAACGAGGCTGCCCGAAGTCCGTCGAATCGGGCCGGGCCGCCTAGTTTAGACTAGTTATAAACAAGATAGGGAGATAGGGCAAGAAATCAGCCCCGCATGACGGATATCATACGATAATCACGAGGCGAAGCTGGGTGCGCCATTGTCGCAAGCCAAATCGCACATGTCGGCATTGGCCGTGTTCGACTCTGCGAGGGCCTGAATGATGATGGTCTGAACTGTCGAAAAACAACGTCCGCAGTTCGGGCTGCAGCCCATGCATTTATAGAGGGCGCCCGGCGTTTTCGGGCAGGTCCCGCCATTGAGAGAAGCGCGGATTTTCGTGTCGGAAAGAACGTTGCAGGAGCATACGATCATCGGGGCACCGAAAGTACGATCCGCGCAGCGAATCGGTGTGAGAGGGTGAGCGCTTAGAAGAAAAGCAAAGGCCATGCCATTTTCGTGATCGCGGGTGACTTGTCCTCGTTGGGAAAACTTGCAGCGTCGCGACCACTGAAGAAGCGATACATCCAATACTTTTGCCGGACAAGTGGAGCCAAGAAGATTACAATGGTTCAAAACTAAAAGCTAAGCACTTCTAGATTAAAATGGTTCAAGAATAGATCTGTCTAAAAGGTAAGCAGCAAAGCCAAACGCAATGCAGCTAGAGCGGGATGAGCAAAAGTGTGAGCGATTTCGCGCCTGCATCCCGCTCTAAATTATTGAATCGATCACGTTTCATGATTCTGGATGAGCCCCTCGGGCTTGCCCGAGTTGGGCTGATCCAGAATCATCGTGATCTAGCGGTCAGCGGTCGACCTTGAACAATTTCGCGCTGACCGAGAGCTGCTGATTGGCCTTATCCGCCTCGGTCAGAATCTGCGGAAAGAGCTTGTCGGCATTGGCGAGCTTGGAGGCATGAAGCGCCGCGACGGGTTTGTTGCTCGCGACGGCCAAGATGAACTGCGGCTTGCCGTCCGCAAGCTCAGGGCCGGGGCGCAGCGAAAATGATAGCTTATCCTCGCCGGTTGTCGGCACCATCCGCACCGATCCGTCGTCGGCGACCACAAGAAGATCGACCTGGCGGCCATCGAGCTCCGTCAGCGTGCCGGACAAAGGCTGGCCGGATTTTAAGGTCGCCGACGCAAGGTCGAGGCGCGGTGCCACCGCCGCGCGCGCGCGCAGCTTGCCGAGAAAGGCGACGACCGGACATTCGCCTTGCGCCACCTGTCGCACGCCGATGTCGGCTTCGAAACCCTGGGCACGGCGAAATGCATCGTCCAGCACCTGAAACGGCGCGGCCGACGTGCCATAGCCCTCAAGCACCGCGCCCGACTCGGCCACTTGAACGGGCTTCACGAAGAAGCAATCCCCGCCGTCATATTGATTGATATATTGCGTCACGGCGCTGATCTTCTGCCTGCGGGCCGGGTCGCCGGATTGATCCAGAACCGTCTGAATGTCGGTGCCGGGCTGGGTGCTTTGCGCCAGCTTGCCGATATCGGCCGGCGCGGCGAGGCCGGACGCGACATGGCTGACCTCGGGCTCGCCCGGAAGGATCTGCGGCGGCGTCTCCGAATTGGTCAAGGCGGGCGCCTGGTCGGCCTGTAAGATCGGCGCGGCGGGCGGCGTGACAGTCGCGGAAGGCCGCAAGACCAGATAGAGCCCGATCGCGACGAGGGTCGCCGCGGCGAAGGCGCTGCCGCCGATCAGTATGGCGCGCTGAGGCGTGCCGCTGCCGGTCTCCTGCCTTAGCCTCTGCTTCGGCTTGAACTGCGTGCCGGACCTTTGCCGCAGTTTGAGATTCGTATGCCGCACCGTCGTGCCCGGGCCGGCCACCCATTCGGCGACTTCCGCCATCGAGGCCGGGCGGTCGTCCGGGTTGGGCTGTAGCATCTGCTCGATGAGCGGCCGCAGGCGCGAATCGATCGGGCCAATGTCCGGGACAGAGCGGCGTTTTTCGATGACGTCGACATGGCTGCCGCCCATATCGACCGGACCATGGCGCAAGGCTTCCGCGAGCACCAAGCCGAGGCTGTAAATGTCGGAGCGCGGCGTCACATCGCCGCCGAAGAGTCCGAGCTGTTCGGGCGAGACATAATTATATTTGCCGGCAAAGCCGCTGCCGATGACGGTGCCGTCGTCGCCAAGCCGCGTCGAGCGGGCGATGCCGAAATCGATGATCTTCGCGCGGCTCCTGTAGCCGGCCGGGATGATGATATTGTCAGGCGAGACGTCGCGGTGGACGATGCCGCGTTCATGCGCCGCATGAAGGCCGGCGGCGATGCGCTGCATGAGTCGGTAGACCGCCTCGAAGGCCAGGGGGCCGCCGCGCAACATGGCCGAAAGGCTTTGCCCGTCGACAAATTCCATCGCGAGATAGGGACGGTTGAGGATTGGATCGATCGTGAAGACGTAATAGCGCACGATCGCTTCGTGGTAGAGATTGTGAAGCGCCGAGGCTTCCTTGCGGAACAGGGCCAGAGCCGCTTCGGCCTCGGCCATATCCGAACGGATCAGTTTGATGGCGACGACGTCGCCCGTTTGAATCGCGTGGCCTTTATAGATTTCGCCCATGCCGCCGGCGGCGATCGGCTCGTCGATCTCGTAGATGCCATTCAGCTGAGTCCCCGGAGGGATGATCGGCCGCGTGGCTCCAAACGAGGCGGCCTGGTTCATTTCTGACCCCATTGGGCGATCGGACCCGTCGTCGCGGGAAAGACCACCGTCGACCCGCGCGGCGCGTAGCGGATCACGACAACCGTGACATTGTCGAGCGCGCCGCGTTCCATCGTCAGGGCCACGAGCGCATCAGTCGCGCTTTGCGGCGCGTGAAAGCGCGCGATCTGGAAGATTTCCTCATCGCTCACATGCGCGGTGAGACCGTCGCTGCAGATCACGAACGTGTCGCCCTTCTGCAAAACGCCTTGCGTGATTTCGACATCGATCTCGTCGTGAACGCCGATCGCCCGCGTAATGACGTTGCGGCGCGGCCAGTTCTGCGCCTCCTCTTGAGTGAGGACGCCTTCGGCGATCAATTCGGCAACTTCGGTATGATCGCGCGAGACTTGCGACATCTGATCGCCGCGCACGAGATAAATGCGGCTGTCGCCCGACCAGAGGCAGGCATAATAGCCGTCATGTGCGAGAAAGGCCGCGACCGTCGCGCCGATCACGATGCCGCCTTTCTCGTCGGCGATCTGCAAAAGCTTGCTGTTTGCCTGCGACAGGCGATCGTAGCAAAGCGTGACGAGATCCGTCACCGAGGTCGGCGTTCTGATCGTCTGCAAGGCATTGACGACCGTCGCACTTGCGAGCGCGCCCGCCTCATGCCCGCCCATGCCGTCGGCGACGGCCCAGACGCCGCTTTCCGGCAAAACGAGAAAAGCGTCTTCGTTTTCGTCGCGGACCTTGCCGACGTCGGTGGTTGCCCCGCTATCGAATATACGGACCATCTGACTCATAACGGCTTTACCCCGATCGCAATCGTTTCTGCCCCGCGGCGCTCGAAATGTCCCGTGAGCATATCCGTAAAGACCTCCGTTTCGGGAAAGTGCTTACGCATCAGGCCGACAGGTCTGAAACCCTCGCCGCCGGCCGTCCACCAGAAGGTCGTCGCCGCGACGCTACAATCTTGATAGGCCAGTCTGCAAACCGCGAAAAGCTCGGCCAGGGGCGCTGCCGGCCGATCGTTATATGGCGCGGCGAATTTCGGTTCCGCGACAGAGGCATGCAGTGCGTCGGCACCATCGTTTTTTAATTTGCCGATCTCCTCGAGAACCGCGTCGAGCGACGTATCCGGCTCAAGCGCGGATAAGAGAATGTCTTCTATTTTTTCAAACCAGGCATGACGCGGATCGATGTTCGGCGGCTTGACGGCTTCGCCCTCCGGCACGGCGATCAGGGTCAAAGGAAAATACCGGCCGACCGCGTCCATGGAGGGCATGAAGGCGCCGAGGATGGTCTGCCCGCAGACATCCGCGCCGAGCCAGAAGCGCCAGATCGGTGCCGCCCGGAAGATCTCTTCCCATGCGCCTGCGCCGAGTTCGGCGCGGCTTTGCGTCATGCTCTTTTCCAGCCATGTCTCCCAAAAACGCAGAAAGCTTCGCGGCACTGAATGAGCGATGAAGTCGCGCCTTGCGGGGAGCTTTCCGAAAAAACCGTATTGCATCGCCGGTCAGGTCCCGCTCGGACAGTGGAACGATCGCAGCAGCGACAAGGACAGCGGTTTGGTCCCATTGTTCGGCGTGAAGCGGAATTTGAACTCACGACCGCCGAGGGTGAAACTCGCAATCGTGCCGTCGGGCGTCACCTGACCCGTGTCGAGGATGCGGTAGAGCGCCCAGACGCCGGTCTTTTCGATCGTCAGCGGCGGCCGCCCGCCGGGCATTTCGATGCCAAGCGCGGCACGATGCAGCTCGCTCGCACCCGGCCATTGAACCGTCGTCGAGGCCGTATTGCCCTTCGCGTAAATGGCGGCGGTGTCGATTTCGAGTTTGACGCCTGTGGTCTGGGGCGGTGTCACCGCGACGTTGAAGCTAGGCGTTGGCCCGTCGGCGAAGAAGGAGTCGCGGATCGCCGCGGCCTTCTGGAAATCGGACAGCGCAGTCGGCGACAATTGCCGCGAGATCGGCGCATCTTCGCGCCATTTCCAGTCGCCGCCGGATGTATCCGCGGCAGGGATGATGGTCTCGGTCGCGAATTGATCGAGCAGGCCCTTCGGCCCGAACATGCGGCGGAAGTCGGCGAGCGTGACCTCCTGATCGGCATTGGCCGAGAAGGGATAGCGGCTTGCGATGGTCTCCTGGCAGGAGAAGGTCACCTTGTCGCGCAGAACCTGGACGCGGCGCGCGGCAGCCGAGTCGGCGATCTCACGCGTCACGTCATTCGCCGTCGTGTCCATCATCATCGCAAAAGGCGGCGGCAGGCGGTCCGTGTCGTTTTTGAGCTTGCTGACTTCCGCATCGAGCCGCGACGAAAGCTGATCGGCTTGCGACGTATTGGTGGCAAGGCGGTTGAGGTTCGATCTGATGTCGTTCAGGTCCGACAAAATGAGATCGATCGGCCGGCGGCCGGAATTGCCTTCGACAAGCAATTGGTAAGGCCGCAGCCCCTTATCGACGATTTTGGCCGGCGAGTCGCCCGAACTGCCGCCGAGCGAGGCCGCGGCGCCATTCGGTGTATTGGAGGCGCTGTCGCCGACAATCTGCGGGACGTCGTGCAGCGAGGTCTCGTCGTGGATGGCTTCGAGCAGGCGCGCGAGCGGCGACGTCACGGCGGCGGCGGCCGTCAGCAGCGGATAGGTCGGCCGGTCCTCGGTCAGGCGGCGGATCTGCACTTTGGCGATATTGTCCTGCCAGGCCGCGACGAAATTTTTCGTATAGATATCGACGAGAGCAGGCAGGAGCCGCTCATATTGATCGGCGACGACCGGCTGTTCGCCGAAGCGGCCGAGAATCCAGCGATTGCGGTTCATCTCGGCGCGGATGGTCGCCAATTGCCCGACGAAGGCATGTTCGAAACCGGCATGCGTGAAGAAATAAGGAATGTGGAACCGGTCGAGGGAATCGTCGAAGACGACGAGCGCGCCGGCGCCGGCGTTTTTCGACGCGATCCAGTCGTCGATGAGCGCCGACTTGGCTCTGTCTTCGAGCAGCTCATAGGCGCGTTGCGCAGGATCGACACGGGCCAGGGTCGCTTGCGACCGCTCGACGAGCGGCCCGTTCAAGGAGACGAAGGAATTGCGGCCGTTGTCGAGGTCGAGCATCGCGATGAGATGCTGTTCGAGTTCTTTGCGCCCATCGGTATTCTTCGGGCCGGCGTAGAGATTTTCCGACCAGTCGCGCTCCATCCAGCCGATCAGCAAGGGCCGGTCGACGGTCTTGAGGCCACCGAGCATCAGATAGACCTTCAGCCCCTCATAAAGGAACTTCGGATCATTGGCGTTGGCTTCGAGCTGTTCTTCGAGGCGATAGATGAGCCTCGGCCGCAACAGCCGTTCAAGCCCGATCTGATAGGCGGTCTCGGCCGCCGAGCGCAGCCTCGCGCTTTGGGCGAGGCCGAAGCCTGCGTAGGAAATCACCGGCACCGTATGATCCTGATAGCCGCCGGGCATGAAGCGAAGCGCATGCAGGGGTGGCAGGATCCTGCCGAAATCGCGGTCCGAGACGGTGTTCGTCTGGCTGAGGCCGGAAGCGAGCGTTTTGTAGCGGCTGCTCGCATCCTGGCTTTGCGCGATCATGTCGCTATTATGCGCATAGCTCACCCACCAGGCGCCGATGACGAGCGGCACGAAGGCAAGAAGCGCGGCATAGGCCGCCGCCGTTATCAGGCTGTTTGCGCGAACGCGCGTGACCCATCCGGCCTCGCCGATGATGACGATCTTGACGAGATCGGTCAGGAAAAAGCTCTTGCCTTGTCCGGAGAACGTCGGCGCGGCGACGCCCTGCGCGCCGAAATTCTTCGAGAGCGCACCGAGCAATTGGTCGATCGGCGTGCCCTGCTGCGTGCCGGACGTGAAATAGAAGCCGCGCAGCGCGGCATTCACCGGATAGCGGACCGGATCGAAGATCTGGTCGAGGAAATTCGCGATCGGCTGGCGCAGCGCGGCCATCTGGGCCGGGAAACCAAAGAGCAGAACCCGGCTCGTCGGGTCTTTTTCGTTTTCGAGCTTTTCCGGCAGGCTCTGGTTGAGCCGCGTGATCAGTGCATCGAACTCGCCCGGCACGGCGCCGATCATGTTGCGCGTCTTGTCGCTGGTCTGGAACGTCGAGCCCCAGACCTGCCGCCGCGCGCCTTCGCCGAGATCGTTGAAATATTCCATGAAGCCGATCACGAGGTCGGCCTTGGTGAAAAGCGCATAGACGGGGAAGTCGACCTTCAGACGGTTGTGCAATTCGAGCAGGCGCGCGCGGATCGCGTCGGCATGGGCTGCGAGTTCCTTGGCGTTCGAAGTCAGAATATCTTCGAGGCTGATTGCGACGATGACGCCATTGATCGGCTGCCGCGGCCGGCTGCGTTTCAAGAGGTCGAGAAAGGCGAACCAGCTTTTCTGATCGGCCTTCGCATCCGAATCCTGCGTCGTATAGCGCCCCGCCGTATCGATGAGGACGGCATCGTCGGTAAACCACCAGTCGCAATAGCGCGTGCCGCCGATGCCTGAGACCGCGCCGGGGGTGGCGCCTTGCGCCAGCGGGAATTCGAGGCCGGAATTGACGAGCGCGGTCGTCTTGCCCGAGCCCGGCGGACCGATCAGCACATACCATGGCAGGTCGTAGAGATAATTGCCGCTGCCGCCGCTGACATCGCGAAGCGTCGTTAGCGCTTCCTTCATGCGTTCGGCCAGAACCGGCGCATCACTGTCGTCGGCACCGATCGTGCGCGCGATCTGCTCCGCGCCTTGCTTGCGCACGTAGAAGCGATAGGCCTCGGTGCCGCCAACGGCGAGGAAGATCAGGAGAATGATGGTGAGGCGCGGGCCCGCATCCTCGAAGGGCTGAAACGAACCGAAGCTCAAAAGCGGCGCGGCGAACCAGATGAGCAGGCCGAGCAGGAAGGCGCTGCCGAAACTGATGGCGAGCCGAAGCCAGAGTCTCGTTTTGATCAGGCGGATGCCGGATTTAAACCAAGGCTGCCAGCCTTCGCTTTGCCGCTTCATGGGCCGCATCTCTCTGTCCCAAACTATCTAGTCGCTGCGGGGGATGACGATATCGATCCTGCGATTCTTCTCGCGTCCGGCCGGCGTGTCGTTGCTGGCGACCGGCGCATCGCTGCCTTTGCCTTCCGCCTCGACCCGGTCCGGCTGCGACAGCGATTGCCTCAATGTGCTCGCGACCGTGTTGGCAAAGGCCTGAGACACTTCGAAATTCGAGGCAAAGCGCGCGTTCGACACCGGCGTATTGTCGGAATGGCCAATGACCTTGATCTGTCCTTTCTCATCATCGAGCGCCGAGACGACAGACATAAGCAGCGTGCGCCCATCTTCGGACAGGGATGTCTTGCCTTGCAGGAACAAGCCCTTCTCAGGCATGCGGATGATGATCTGATTGGGCGTCGTCTCAAGGCTGACGAGACCCGCCGCTATATTCGGCTGCAGCACTTTGCGAATATGTTCGATCTGCGAGATCTGAGTGGCGCTTTGCGGCGCAGGCGCCGGAGGCGGGACCGAGCTCCGCCGCGCCAGCGTGACGGGCGACGGCGGATTGAGCGAGACCATGGTCTGCGCCGCTTCTTCCGCGTTGTGCCCGAGCAGGGTTCGCAGCACGACGAACAGAATGAAGAGGCTGAGCGCGACCGCGCCCGCGACGGCCCAGAACGGCACGTAGAGCCGCACGGCCTGACCCGGAAGCGATTGCCCCTCCCAATGCGGCGAGAGATAGCGCGATTGCCGGGCTTTCGCCTTTCCGATGATCTCATAAAGATCATGCTGGACGTCGCGTTCCAAAGCGTCGGCCGTCGTCGAGGTTCGCGGCGCTCCTTGAAAGCCGAGCGCGAGACAGGCATGCGCCAGTTCGACGACGGGATAGAAGCCCGGCTCCAACTTCACGCGTTCGATTTCGGAGAAGACTTTCTGCCCGGTCATGGCCTCGCCGAAAAAACGGCTCATCAGGCTGCTGCGCGCGGCTGGCGGGCGATCGTCGCCGGGCAGGTTGGCTAGGACCTTATCGGCCGTCGCGCATAGAATATATTTGGCCGCATTGGTCTGCTCCGAAGAGACGCCGGCCTCTTTGAGATTGGTCTCGAAGGTCTGGATGGCCTCGGTGATCTGCGGAGTCAGGCTCGAGGCGGGCGCGTGGACAAGCGATGTGCGCAAGCGCCCAAGCAGAAGCAGCAAAGGCAAGGCAGCGCGCAGGATCGGATTGTCGTTCGGCGCTTGCAGTTCGGCGCTCTGCTGCACTGCCTGGCGCGGCGCGGCCAAGCTTGGTGCGGCCGGACCTGGCGCGGCCGGACCGGGTGCCGCGGCGGGCATTGCTGCGGGCGGCGGCGCGACAGGCCGGCGGCCGCCGGGATTGGGACGAAAGACCGTCCGGTCGTCGTGGACGAGGGGGCCGGCCTTATCATTTGCGGGCGGCGGAGGCGCTGGCGGTGCAGGCGTCCGGGGCGGCGGAGGCGACCGGAAAACAGTGTTGTCGTCATGCGGTTGGGGCGGCGGCGCGCCCGGCGCGGGCGCCGGAGCGACGGCAACCTTGCGCGGTGCCGGGTTCGGCCGGAAGACGGTCCGGTCGTCCCCGCCGGGGACGTTCGGCACCTTGTCCTTGTCGCTCATAGCCTTTTGTCCCGCGCTTTCCGCAAAATCACGCTCAATCCTATTCGCATGGGGAAGGCTGCCGCGTCCAGTTGCGCACATCCCGATAAATGAGCCCGAAAAGTGGAGATTTTCCGGATAAGACCATGTGTTGAAAAATCAAAATCCTAAAACGCGCGCCGATCCCGTCGCGGCGCGCCGGCGCTAATCTTTCGTGCGATCGTAACATTCCGCGAAATACAGCATGAAAGCGTCGACGAGACCGTCCTCATGCCGCAATGTCTTGGCCTGCCATCTGGCAAGATAAAGATCCCAAAGCCGCGCCTTGCGCGAACTGAGCAAAGCCAAAACCCCTTGGTCGGGGCCCATGGCCGCGTCGATTTCGTCGGGGTCGAGATCCTCGACCAGCATTTTGACGGCGTTCTGCATCGCGGAAAAGGTTTTGACCTGATGCGTCTTGAGATCGCCGAAGGCGCCTTCGAGCGTGCGCCGCGCGTCGAGATAGCCACTGGTCTTAGGACCGAACATGATTTTCAACGCATCTTCCGGCGTCGGCGCGAATTTCAACGGATTATTGTCGAAGGCTTGCACCACCGTCCGGTTCGCGGTGCGCGCAAATCGTTTGGCGCTGTCGCGGGCGCTCAGCAATTGCTTCAGGCTGGCGACGACGAAATGGATGAAGAAGCCGAGGTCTTCGGCGGTTTTCAATTTGTCCTGGCGATCGAAGAGCTGCACCGGAATGCCGGCCGCCGTCGCGAATTGCTGGAGAAAATCATCAAGCGTGATGTCGGCTTTGCTCTGGCCGGCCTGCGCCGCGGGCGGAAGTTCGGGCGCCTCGGCTCTGGGCATGCGGGGCGGTGCGGCGGCGCTCTCGGCGAAGACGGGCGCGCGGGCAGGTTCGCGGAGAGGCTCGGGGGCCGGTTCCGGAACCGGTTCACGCACCGGTTCTGCGAACAAGGCGGGCGTTTCCGACACGCGGGGCATGCTGACGAGGGGCGCGGCAGGCTCGAATCCGGCGGGCAGTCTTGGTTCTTCCGCAGGCTCGTGAATTGGGACCTCAAACGGAGCCTCTCTCGAAGACACAGGCTCCGGTTCGGCCTGTGCCGCGCCGAAATCCGCGGCTTCGGCTGCGTTCGGCCATTCGGAGGCGGCGTGTTCTTCGGCAGGGCTGCCATGCTCTTCCGCTTGCGCGGGCTCGATGTGCGCCGGTTCCTCGGCTTCAACGGCTGGTTCGGCCGCGGCGGGCGCTTCAGACACCGGCGCCTCGGCGGCGACGCTTTCCTCAGCGGCGGGCTCGATCTCCACCTCGGCGCCTTCGGTCTCGGGCCTCTGTGCGTCCTCCTCGATCGTGACCGCGATAATATATGACCCGATGGCGAGCCGGTCGCCGTCCTGCAGCCTGTGCGGGGTCTGGATTCGCCGCGTATTGTCGTTGAGAAAAGTGCCGTTGGTCGAGACGTCATAGAGCCAGTAGGCTTCGTCACGATAGCGGACTTCGCAATGTTTTCCGGAAATGAAACGGGACGGATCGGGAAGGGTCCAGTCGAGATGGGCGCCACGCCCGATGTCGAGGTTCCGCTTATCCGTTATTTTGACGCTCACGGGAGCGCCGTTCGGCAAGCTCGTCTCGTTTTCGATCGTCAAGATCAACGTCATAAAGCAACTCCGGTACGCTCATACAGTTTGCCTTATCCCGAGGCTGTCGTCACCGTCTGTGTGAACGGCACGGCGCCGAAAGCTTTGCCTATGCTGCAAACCGTCTTGTCCGACGCCGGCAGGAACGATTCTACGCTTTCTGTCTCGGGCTCAATTTCAATCGTGATCACATAAATACCGATGGCGATCTGGTCGCCATGATTGAGGGGCTGCGGGCTTTTGATGCGCGAGGCCATCCCATTCATGAACGTGCCATTGGTGGAAATGTCATAAAGCCAGTAGGTCCCTGCCCGATAGTGTATTTCGCAATGTTTGCCCGAAATAAAGCGCCTTGCATCGGGCAAGGTCCAATCAAGGTTACTGTTACGGCCTATGTCGAGGCGGCCATGCTTCGGCATCCGGACGGTGGCTGGAACGCCTTTCGGCAGATTTTCCGTGTTTTCGATCTTGAGGATTAATGTCATCGGACCGCTCCTCTTCCCACAAAAGAACTGTCCTCATAAGAAAGTTTTCGTTCCAGGTTTACCGTGTGGAAGCGCACGAGACGTTGGTCCCGGCGTCCTAAGACTACGTTGCGCCATGCTTGGACTTGGGCCTATATTAACGGCGTGATAATTGATCTGCGCAGCAAGGTCTTTCCGCCTGGAGCAGGTTTGGATCGAAACCGCCCGGCCTTGCGAAGAACGCTTCGGCTTGCAAAGAATGCTTGGCCGATGCGGCCGGAACCGCAAAGAGACATCGGATCGATCCGATGCCCGAACCGCTGAAAACGTGGTCAAACCTGTAGAGCCGATGAAGCACTTGCTCTCCATCCTGGGCTTGCTGATCTGGAGCGCCGTCGCGCTGCTTCTCCAGACGGATTTGGCTGCCGCCGAGCGGCGCGTGGCGCTCGTTCTCGGCAATTCAGCCTACCAGACGCCTTCGCTCAGCCTCACCAATCCGAAGAACGATGCCGAAGACGTTGCGTCGGCATTAAAGGGGCTGGGATTCGAGGTGCTGGTCGAGACGGATGTGAGTTTGAGCGACACCAATCGCGCCTTGCAGAAATTCGCCCGCATGGCCGCCGAGGCCGACACGGCGCTTTTTTTCTACGCTGGCCACGCTCTGCAATATCAAGGGCACAACTATCTGATGCCGGTCGATGCCGACGTGAAGGACGAGATCAGCCTGCCCTTCGAGACGGTCGCCGTCGAGAACGTGCGGGCGGCGCTCGACCGCTCGACCGGCATCAAGATCATGATTCTCGATGCCTGCCGCAACAATCCCATTGCCGAGAAGCTCGCAAGGCTTAATGGACCCGCGACCGCTTCGCCTATGCCGACAAACGAGCGCTCGCGCGGGCTTGAGCGGATCGACAAGACGCAAGGGCTGATCGTTGCCTATGCGACCGGGGCCGACGAAGTCGCGCTCGACGGGCAGGCCCGCAACAGCCCGTTTACCACCGCCTTCCTGAAGCGCTTGAACGAGCCCGGCCTTGAAATCGAGATGATGTTCCGGCGCATCGCCAATGACGTGAATCTCGCAACCGACGGGCGACAGCGGCCGGAGACCTATGTGTCTTTGGTGAGCGAATATTATCTCAATCAGAACGACCGTATCGCCTGGGAGCAGATCAAGGACTCGAACGATCCCGCCGCGTTTCGGGATTTCCTCGCGCATTATCCGTCGTCCTATTATTCGATCGAGGCCCGCTATCGTCTGGACGCGATGCAACGCGCCTTGGAGGAGACCAAAAAGCGCGCTTTGCAGGAGGCCGAAGACAAGCGCCGCGAAACCGAGAAGGCCGAGCAAGAGGCAGCCCTCAAACTCAAGGCCGAGAAAGCCTGTCAGGTCAATCGGACGGCGCTCGATGCGATCGGCGCGCGGGATCAAAACGGTCTCAAGAGCTTTATCGACGGCAACCCTTGCGACGAGGCGAAACAGGCCGCGCAGAAACGGTTGACGTCTCTTCAAGAGACGCTTGCCGCGGAGGCCGAGACCTGCCGTCGCGACGCCGACGCTTTGACGGCCATGGCTCCGCGCGATCTGGCCGGTATCAAGGCCTTGAACCAGAAAACCACTTGCGCCGACGTCAAGACCACGGCGCAGGCCAGGATTGCGTCGATCGAAGCCGAGATCAACGCGGAGCAGGAGACCTGCAAGCGCGAAGACAATGATCTGAAGGCTTTCGCCAAAGCCGGAAACCGGACGGAAATCGACAATCTGCGCCAGCATGGCAAATGCCCGGCGACGGTCTCCGCCGCGGAGCAGGCCATGCGCGATGTCATCGCCGCCGCCGAGGCGGAGACCTGCAGGCGCGAGGACGCCGAGCTGAAGTCTTATGTAAAATCAGGCAATCGCACAGAGGCCGAAAACCTGCGTCAGCGTGCCAAATGTCCCGCGACGGGGCCGACGGCCGAGCAGGCGGTGCGCGACATCATCGCGGCGCAGGATGCCGCCTGCACCAGGGACAATGCGGCACTCGCCGCGATCGGGCCGCGCGACGCCGACGCCTTGCGCAATCTGATCAACAAAGGCCCCTGCGACGCGGTCAAGGCTTCCGCCCAGCAGCGCTTGGCGGCGCTCGATCATGACAAGGAAATCTGCAAGCGCGACGAAGACCAATGGAAGGGCCTGACGAAATCCACCAATCGCGGCGAGGTCGAAGCGCTGCGCCAGCATGTCGAATGTCCGGCGTTTGCGAGCGCCATCGATCAGAAGATCGCGGAGCTTAAAACCGCCTGCGAACGCGAGACGGCCTCTCTGTCTTCGATCGGCGCGAGCGATGCCGCCGCGCTGCGCAGCTTCTTAAGCAAAGCGGCTTGCGAGGATGCCAAGGCCAGCGCCCAGACGCGGCTTGCCACGCTCGAAGCCGAGACCCTGGCGCGGACCAACCGCGAGAAAGACATTTGCCGCCGCGACGAAGACAATTGGAAGCAGGCGGGCTCGTTCGGCAAGCCGTCGGATATCGAGGCTTTGCGCCAGAGGCTTGAATGTCCGGCCATCGTCGCTCTCGCGGATAGAGCGCTCGCCGATCTCAAGGCGGCATGCGCGCGCGAGACGGCCGCTCTTAACGGCTTGGCGGCGGCCGATACAAATGGCGCCCGCACCCTTGCCGACAAGGCCGTCTGTGATGAAGTCAGGACCGCGGCCGGGTTGAAACTGGCGACCATGGAAGCCGATTTCGCGCGTAAGGAAGAGATCTGCCGCAAGGAAGATTTCCAGGCGACGGCATTGGAAATGAAAGGCCTCGACGGGCGGCACGATCTGGCGGCGCTCGAACGCGGCATGACATGCGATCGCCTGCGTCCCTCCGTGCATGCGGCGCTCGACCGCCTCGCGGCCTTGCCTCCGGCGGACATAGCCAAGCAGGAGCCGCCGAAGCCGGCGAAGGAAAAAGAGATCAACACGCCGGAACTCGTCACCGCCGTGCAAGCCGAATTGCATCGTCTCGGCTGTCTCGATGACAGGCGCGACGGCAAGCTCGATAAGGCGACCCGCACCGGGCTCGACAAATATTACGAAGCCCGCAACAAGCCGGCGCCGAACAAACTCGACATCAAGATCAACGATGATTTCCTGGCGGAACTCAAAGCCGAAAAGGGCCCCACCTGCGTGGTCGCTTCGCTGCCGCCGCAAGACGAAAAACACAAAGCCCACCCGCCGCTCGATCAGCAGCCGGTCGCGCGACATCCGCCGCGCGAGGATCACCCTCCGGCGCATGCCGAACATGCCCCTCAACCGAAAGAACATTACACGCCGCATCAATCCGCCGGTGGCGGTGGTTACGGCGGAGGCGGCTATGGTGGCGGCGGAGGGGGTGGTGGTTCCGGAGGCGGCGGTGGTGGCGGCGGTGCCAGCATGGGCGGCGTCGGGTTCTAAGGCTTTTCCATTTCGTTCCATTCGATGGGCGCGAACCTTCTCCCTCTGGGAGAGGGTGCGCGACCCTCAATGCCCATCGGGCTCGTTGTTTTCCGGCGGTGCGGCGGATTTCGGACGCAGCCGCGTGATGCGAAGCTCGCCGAGATCTTCAAGGACCGGATAGGCCGCGCCGGCGACGATCCGGTCGTTGACGCTTTTCAGATTGCGGATGAGATCGAGATAAAGCGTGCGCGTTTCGACGCCGTCGGTTTTATTGTTCCGCAATTGCTGGAAATGCGCGTCCATCGCTTTGGCTTCGATATCGCGAAAGATCGTTTTCTCGCTGGCGAGAACGCGGGCCGCGCGTACGTCGCCGGTCATGAAGATCGTCGCAGCCGCGCGCAGATTTTGCGACAGGCGGTCAAGAACCGAGTCGATCGCCGCCTTGCCCTCGGCCGAAAGAGTCTGCCCGCGTTTGAACTGCTTATTGGCTGTCGCCAGCATATTGCGGTCGAGCGTATTGCCGGCATGGTCGAGGTTGGTGGTGAAGGCCAGAATGGCCGCAAGTTTCTTGTCGTCGTCTTCGGTCAGAGATTCGGGATCGATCGCGGTCAGATAGGATTGGATGGCGGTGTTCAGAGCGTCGAGATGATCGCCCATGCGCCGCGTTTCGCCGATCTTCTGCCGGTCGTTTGTTTGCAGTGCCGCGCGAGTCTCCAGCAGCATCTCGTCCAGAATATCGACCATGCGAAGCGTCTCGCGGGTGGCGCATCCAAGCGCGATCGGCGCCATCTCGCGGGCAGCCGGGTCGAGATAGATGGGCTGCGACGGATCGGGCACTTCGAAATGGGGTGGCATCCAATGGCGCAAGAGACTGGCGAAGGGCGACAGCAGCGGCAGGAAAAGAGCCGCCAATGCGAGATTGAAAAATGTGTGAAAATTGGCGACGCCGCGCCCAAGGCTCGGGTCGAGATTGACGAGGAGCGGGCCGATCTGGGGGATGAGCGGCAAAACGACGACAGCTCCGATCAGACGGTTCAACAAATTGCCGATCGCCGCCTGCTTGCCGGTGCGATTGCCGCCGCTCGGCGCTTCGAGCACCGGGTTGAAGGCCGAGCCGACATTGGCGCCGATGACGAGTGCCAGGGCCGTATCATAGGAGACGACGCCCTTCGTCGCGAAGGACATGATGAGAAGCACGTTCGCGACGCTCGAATGGGCCGCCCAGCTCATCGCGGCCCCGAAAAGCATGGCGATGAAGGGCGTCGTCGCGATGGCGCCGAGCAGCAGGCGCAAGCTCGGGATATCCTCATAAGGTGTGATGATGACCAGGAGCCGGCCAAGCGCGAGAAGGATGAGGCCGAGGCCGATCACGACGCGTCCGAGATCGCGCGTGCGGGTGGCGCCTTGGCGCCTGAACATCATGACGCCGATCAGGATGAAGAGCGGCGAAATCCGTGCGACGTCGAAAGACAGAAGCTGCACGACCAAGGTCGTCCCGACATTGGCGCCGAGCATGACGGCGAGCGCCGGAACGAGATCGACCCAGCCTTCGGCGGCGAAGGCCGAGACCATAAGGCCCGTCGCGGTGCTGCTTTGCAAAAGCGCGGTGACGCCAAGGCCGGCGGCGAAAGCCTTCAGGCGATTGTCGAAGGCGCGCGCCAATCCGCGCCTGAGATTGGGGCCATAGGCGCGCTGGATACCGCTTTGCACCATATGCACGCCCCAAAGGAGCAGTGCGACGGTGCCCAGAAGATCGATCAAGGTTAGTGTCGCGTCATCCATCGGCGCGCATCCTCGAGTAAGACCCACAGCTTTTCAAGTATAGGTCCTAAAGCCGTGCTTGTCGCGATCACGTTTTGAGCCGGAAATCAGATTTCGGAGGACGCGTTGGCTTGGGAGGCATTGGTTTGCGCAGCCGCGTCGGTCTGCGATACCGCGGCCCGATCGACGAACCAAAGAACCGGCGCCTCGGTCTCGACGCGCGCGGCGGGCAGAGCCGGATCCTTGGCAAGCACGCCGGCAAGCGCGGCGCGTTTTTCTTCGCCCGCGACGAGAAAGAGAATGGCCGCGCTTGCCTCGAGCGCCGGATAGGTCAGCGATATGCGCGCTTCGGGCTTGGCGCCGATGACGGCAACCGTCCAGCTCTTGCGTTCGTCGAGCGCTTTGGAGCCGGGAAAGAGCGAGGCCGTATGGCCGTCGGGGCCGAGGCCGAGCAACGTGACGTCGAATAAGGGCCGCGCGGGATCAAGAGCATTGGCGCCGTAGAAGTGCTGCAAATCCGCTTCGTAAAGTGCGGCTGCCTTCTCCGGTGTCCCCGCTTCGACGGGCACCCTATGGACATTGGCCGGCGGGATCGGCACATGCGCGATCAGCGCCTCGCGCACCATGCGGTAATTGCTGTCCTTGTCGTCGACCGGCACGAAACGCTCATCGCCCCAGAAGAGATGGACCTTGTTCCAGTCGATGTAAGATTTGAAGGCCGCGCTCGCCAGAAGTTCGTAGACGCGTTTCGGAGTCGAGCCGCCGGCCAGATTGAGCGCAAAAGGTTCCGTCGCCACGACGATGCGCGTCGCAAGCCAGAGCGCTGCCCGCATGGCCATGTCTTCCGCGTCGGCGGCTATATCGATGATCGGTTCATGCGTCATGGCCAGCGTGCCATCGTCCGTACCATTGTCACTGCAAGGACAGCCACTCGCGGCCGTCTCTCAACAAGAGCATGTCCGCGGCGGCAGGGCCAATACTGCCGGCCGGATAAAGGTGCAAGTCGCCAGGCTTGATCGACCAGGCATCGAGGATCGGCTGCACGCCGGCCCATCCGGCCTCGACATTGTCAGCGCGCTGAAACAAGGTCGCGTCGCCGACGAGACAATCATAGATCAGGGTCTCGTAGCCGGTGCTGGGCGCTGTCTTGAAATAATCGGCATAGCGGAAATCCATATTCACGTCGGCAAACTGCACTTTCCGCCCGGGCTGCTTGGCGGCGAATTGCAGGGTGATCCCTTCCTCCGGCTGAATATGGAAGATCAGGCGGCAGGACGACAATTTTGAATCGTCTATGTCGCGGAAGAGAACGCCGGGCGCCTTTTTGAATTGGATGACGATCTCGGTGCGCCGCAGGCTCATGGCCTTGCCGGTGCGGATATAGAATGGCACGTCCATCCAGCGCCAATTGTCGATCCAGAGTTTGAGCGCGAGATAGGTTTCGGTCTGGCTGCGCGGATCGACATTCGGCGCGTCCCGGTAGGCTGCGACTTTCTCGCCGCCGATGAATCCGGCCACATATTGCCCGCGCACGACATTCTTCAGCGCTTCCTCCGGCGACAGCCGCCGGATCGCCTCGATCACCTTCGCCTTTTCGGCGCGGATCGCGTCGGCGTGAAAGGAGTTCGGCGCTTCCATCGTCATCATGGCGAGAAGCTGGAACATATGGTTCGGCACCATGTCGCGCAAAGCGCCGGTCTCGTCGTAGAATTTGCCGCGCTGCTCGACGCCGACCGTTTCCGCCGCGGTGATCTGGACGTGATCGATATGCTGGCGATTCCAGATCGGCTCGAACATGAAATTCGCAAACCGCAGGACCATGATGTTCTGGACGGTTTCTTTGCCGAGAAAATGATCGATGCGGTAGATCTGGCTCTCATCGGCTATCTGCAAGAGGCGTCTATTCAGGGCTTTGGCGGAAGCAAGATCGTGGCCAAAGGGCTTTTCGACGACGACCCGCCGCCAGCCATTCTCGCTTTCCTGCAAAAGCCCGGCTGCGCCCAGCCTTTCCACGATGTCGCCAAAATAATTGGGCGCGGTCGCAAGGTAGAAGATCGCGTTTCCGACGTTCGGATTTTCCTTCGTCCAGGCCGCGAGCCGCGTAGCGATTTCCTCATAGGTTTCCGGATCGTCGAACTCGCTCGCGATATAGGTGAGACTGTTCATCAGCTCGTTGAGCGTCGCCTCGTCGATCTCGGCCTTGGCGTTTTGCGCCCGCGCGCGCAAAGCATCGGCGATCGAGGTACGAAACGCCTCGTCGCTGCGCGGATTGTGGCCGATGCCGACGATCCGGAAGCGGCGCGCCAGCAGGCCTTCACTGGCGAGATTATAGAGCGCCGGCATCAGGAGCCGTTGCGTCAGGTCGCCGGACGCACCGAAAATCACGAGCATGCAATCCGGCGCCACGGCGGTTTTTGATAGCCGGTCGAAGAAGGGCTGATTCATCATTTGCTCTCCTTCCCGCGCGGTTCGGCATCTGTGTGCGGTTCGACATGGCCGCCGAATTTATGGCGCATGGCCGATAGAAGCTTGTCGCCGAACGTATGCTCTTCGCGCGACCTGAACCGCGCAAAGAGAGAGGCTGCGAGGACATTGGCCGGAACGGCTTCCTCGATCGCCGCCTCGATCGTCCAACGCCCCTCGCCGGAGTCATCGACCGTGCCGCTGAAATTGGACAGCGTCGCGTTTTCGGCCAGCGCGATGGCGGTCAGATCGAGAAGCCAGGAGGAGACAACGCTGCCGCGCCGCCAGACCTCGGCGATGTCGGTCAAATCAAATGTGAAACGCTCGGCCTCGGGCAGATGTTCGGAGGCCTTGGATTTCAGAATGTCGAAACCTTCGGCATAGGCCTGCATCAGGCCATATTCGATCCCGTTATGAACCATTTTGACGAAATGCCCGGCACCCGCGGGACCGGCGTGAATATAGCCTTGCTCGGCGCGCGGATCATGACCGTTGCGGGCAGGGGTCCGTTCTATATTGCCGGGACCCGGCGCCAGCGCGCGGAAGATCGGATCGAGATGATTGACGGCGGTCGCGGCGCCGCCGATCATCATGCAATAGCCGCGCTCCAGACCCCAGATCCCGCCGGACGTGCCAACATCGACATAGGTGATGCCGTGTTGGGTCAAGGCGGCGGCGCGGCGCATGTCGTCTTTATAAAATGTATTGCCGCCGTCGATCAGAATATCGCCGCTCTTCAAGAGCCCCGCGAATTCGGTGACCGCCGTCTCGGTGACTTGGCCCGCCGGCAGCATGAGCCAGATCGCGCGCGGCGCTTCGAGCTTCGCAACAAGATCGGCGAGGCTCGATGCGCCGGCTATGCCTTCCGCGCCAAGTTCCGCGACGGTCTTCGGATTGGTGTCATAGGCCACGGCATGATGGCCGAAGCGGTGGAGGCGCCGGGCAATGTTGCCACCCATGCGGCCGAGGCCGACAACACCCAATTGCATGAAGTTCTCCTGCGTGATGCAAATCCGCGTAACGCGGACTCTAAGTCTGTCGCAGGCATGTCATTTAGCCTGTTGCGGCCAGCCTGCCCTCGGAAGGTAGAACTCTCAACGGCGCATACCAGAGCTTTGCCGAAAATGATTTACGCGGACTCAACCTCGATCGGGACCACCATGCGTAGATGGAACCCTTCGGGCGGAAAGTCGACACTAATGGCCGCGCCGATTTGCTGCGACAGCACGCGGTGCAGAAGAATGGAGCCGAAGCCTTGCCGCGCCGGTGGTATAACGAGCGGACCATTGCGCTCGCGCCATTCGCAGGAGAGCGCCCGCCGGCCGTCCTTCCCGGCGACAATGTCCCAATTTACCTTGAGGCTGCCGCCTTCCTTGCCCAAGGCGCCGTATTTGACGGCATTGGTCGTCAATTCATGAATGGTCATCCCAAGCGGAACGGCGATTTGCGACGGAAGCTCGACCGCCGGACCATCAAGCACGATGCTGAATTCCTCCGCATCCGAATAAGGCCCGAGCTCTTGAGTCAGAAGATGCGCGAAGGAGACGAATTGCTGAATCTCTTCGGTCAGGATCGCATGAGTCCGCGCAAGCGAGGCGATGCGGCCCGCAAACGCGTCTTGATATTCTTCGATCGTCTGCGCGGTCCGCGCGGTCGAATTCATGACGCCTTGAACGGTTGCCAGCGTGTTTCTCACGCGATGATGCAGCTCGCGGATGAGCAACACTTGCCTTTGCTCGGTTTGGACATGTTCAGTGACGTCGCTGCCTTCGACGAAAATGCCGGTCATCTCGCCCTGCGGATCGAAGATCGGTTGCAGCACGAAATCGAGATAGCGCTCGATCGACAGGCCACTCGGCTCCGTTTGGATGAACAGGCGCATCTTGCTGCCGACGCAAGGCTCTCCAGTTCGATAGACCGTGTCGAGCAACGCGAGAAATTCCTGATTGATGCTTTCGGGAATGCCATCCTTGAAGGTTTTGCCGAGAACGTCGCGGTTGCCGATAAGTTTCCAAAACGACAGGTTTAAATATTCGAACACATGCTGCGGCCCGCTCAATACGCTCATGAAGCTCGGCGCTTTCATGAACAGGCCGTGCAGGAGTTTGGTTTCGGCGAGCAGGGTCTGGTTCAGGGCCTGAACGGATTCGACGCGCCGCAAGACCTCCCCTTTGAGGGTGGCCTCGACCGCGGCCGGGACTGTCGACTGGGTGGTCTTGACACCTTTCAGGTCGGAGACGTCTTGGGCATTCTGAACGATGAAGGTGACTTCGCCCCGTGTATTGTGGATCGGCACATGGGTACAGCTCCAGTAGCGCTCCTCAAACGCGTCTCCGACAG
Source organism: Hyphomicrobiales bacterium (assembly GCA_015655535.1). Classification (GTDB taxonomy): domain Bacteria; phylum Pseudomonadota; class Alphaproteobacteria; order Rhizobiales; family Beijerinckiaceae; genus Methyloferula. The sequence continues at coordinate 23,864 of JAATEW010000064.1, forward strand.
GAATGGCATAGGGCAATATAGGCAGGACATCGGTCATGCCGCCGTCGCGTACGCGCTCGAAAGAGGATTGCAGGCGTTGGCGGCTTTCGCCTTCGGCCGGAAAGGCGTCGAACATGTAGCGGCCGAGCAAATCCGTGCGCGTGCGTTTCGTGGCGGCGAGATAGGCCTTGTTCATCTCGGCGATTTCGAGATCGGAATTCAGCACCACCAGCGGCATAGGGAGCGAGTCGAAGAGGACTTGGAAGTCGATCGGGTCTTCCGGCTTCAGCATGACATGTCCCAGCCGCAAACATTTCGTGAACACAGGGCCTGCGGAGCCCTGGAAGACGTCATCGAAGGTGGAACCTGTCGCGCCGGTTTGCCCGGGCAAGGGAGGTGCATGCGGAAAAGCAGCGGCATTTGGCTTAGGCGATTCTGAACCCAATGCCTATGGATAGGTTTTGATCCGGAATCAATCATGTTAAGTCCCGGCCCTGATAAGTTGTGATCGATTCATATCCTTTCCAATGTGGATTATGGGACAAACGGTGTCGCACCGCTTGGATTTGAGCGTGTCTGGAATAGATGATGGCAGCTGAGCTGAGCCGTGTGACACGGGCGCTGATTTCCGTGTCGGACAAGACGGGCCTTGTGGAATTCGCGCGGGGCCTCGCGCAATTCGGCATCGAGCTGATTTCGACGGGCGGCACGCGCAAGGCGCTTGCTGATGCGGGGCTCGCCGTCAGGGACGTCGCCGATCTCACGGGTTTTCCGGAAATGATGGATGGACGGGTCAAAACCCTGCATCCCAAGGTGCACGGCGGCCTTCTCGCCATCCGGGGAAACCCGGAGCATGAAGCGGCAATGCTCGCGCATGATATTGCGCCGATCGATCTTCTCATCGTCAATCTCTATCCGTTCGAGGCGACGCTCGCAAAGGGCGCCACATTTGAAGAATGTGTCGAGACGATCGATATTGGCGGTCCGGCGATGATCCGTGCCGCCTCGAAGAATTTCAACGATGTAGCCGTTGTCGTTGCGGTCGATGACTATGCGCTGATTTTGGCGGAATTGCAGGAAAATCATGGCGCGACGCGCCTCACTTTGCGCCGGGCGCTGGCCCAGAAGGCCTTTGCGCGGACGGCCGCCTATGATGCGGCGATCTCGAATTGGCTCGCGGAGGCCATCGGCGAGACGGCGCCGGCCTTCCGCGCTTTCGGGGGCCGTTATGCCGGCGATCTGCGCTATGGCGAAAATCCGCACCAGCCCGCCGCGCTCTATCTCTCGCCGCCAGAACGCGCAGGCGTCGCCACCGCGCGGCAACTGCAAGGCAAGCAACTATCTTATAACAATCTGAACGACACGGATGCGGCCTTCGAACTCGTCGCCGAATTCGATTCCGAGCAAAGCGCAGC
>JAATEW010000224.1 GCA_015655535.1 Hyphomicrobiales bacterium
ACCGTACCTTGCGAAAAGATATTGCCGGGCATGATGCCGATCTTGCATTCGCCCGACGTCATCACGCCGGGGCAATTGGGTCCGATGAGGCGCGATTTCGAGCCGGAAAGCGCCCGCTTTACCTTGATCATATCGGCGACCGGAATGCCCTCCGTGATGCAGACGATCAGCGGGATTTCCGCATCGATCGCCTCGCAGATGGCGTCCGCCGCGCCGGGCGGCGGCACATAGACGACCGAAGCGTCGGCGCCGGTCTTTTCGCGCGCTTCGGCGACCGTGTCGAAAATCGGCAGACCTAAATGTGTCGCGCCGCCTTTGCCCGGCGTCACGCCGCCGACCATTTTGGTGCCATAGGCGATCGCCTGTTCGGAATGGAAGGTCCCGTTCTTGCCGGTGAAGCCCTGGCAGATGACCTTGGTCTCTTTGGTGATGAGGATCGACATCGTCTCAGCCCTTCTTTCCAACGGCGGCGACGATCTTTAGCGCGGCATCATCGAGATCGTCGGCCGGGATCACATCCAAGCCGGAATTATTGATGATCGCCTTGCCGAGTTCGACATTGGTCCCCTCAAGGCGCACGACAAGCGGCACTTTGAGGCCGACCTCCTTCACCGCGGCGATGACGCCTTCGGCGATGACGTCGCATTTCATAATGCCGCCGAAAATATTGACGAGAATGCCTTTGACGTTCGGATCGGCGGTGATGATCTTGAAAGCCGCCGTCACTTTTTCCTTGGTGGCGCCGCCGCCGACATCCAAGAAATTCGCGGGCTCGGCGCCATAGAGCTTGATGATGTCCATGGTCGCCATGGCGAGACCGGCGCCATTGACCATGCAGCCGATCGTGCCTTCGAGCGCGACATAGCTGAGGTCATATTTCGAGGCTTCGATTTCCTTCTCGTCTTCTTCCGTAATGTCGCGCAGGGCGACAATGTCCGGATGCCGGTAAAGCGCATTGGTATCGAAGGACACTTTCGCGTCGAGGCAGCGGATCTGCCCGTCCTGCGACAGGATCAGGGGATTGATTTCGAGCATGGCCATGTCGGTTGCAACGAAGGCCTGATAGAGCTGCGCGGTGAGCTTTTCGGCCTGTTTGGCCTGATCGCCGGTGAGGCCCAAGGCCTTGGCGACGGCGCGGCCATGATGCGGCATGATGCCGGTCGCGGGATCGACCGAGAAGGTCACGATCTTCTCAGGAGCCGTATGCGCGACTTCCTCGATCTCGACGCCGCCTTCGGTCGAGACGACGAAAGCGACGCGGCTCGTCGAACGATCGACCAGAAGCGACAGGTAGAATTCCTTCGCGATGGCCGAGCCATCTTCGAGATAGATGCGATTGACCTGCTTGCCGGCGGAGCCAGTTTGAATGGTGACAAGCGTGCGGCCGAGCATCTCGGCGACGAAGGTCTTGGCTTCGTCGATGGATTTCGCGAGGCGCACGCCGCCTTTGTCGCCGGCTTCCGGCTCTTTGAACTTGCCCTTGCCGCGTCCGCCCGCATGAATTTGCGATTTGACCACCCAGATTGGACCGCCGAGTTCCTTCGCCGCCGCTTCCGCCTCGGCCGCGCTCAGCACGGCCACGCCGCGCGACACGGCGACGCCGAAATCCTTCAAAATGGCTTTTGCCTGATACTCGTGAATATTCATCGCAAATTATCTTCCTTCGACCGGAGGCTCACCCTTTTTCGTCAACTCAGCTTGAGCTGGGATGCCGAATGCAATGGTATACCAAGCGTCCAATCCCGCGAGCATGTCCTTTTCCGGTTCCGGCGAGTTTTGACGACCTTGAATGCAAGGACATGCTCTTAAACTTTTGATATCGAGCCAATTTACCCGACTCTGTCTCATCATTTGGCAAAAGCGGGGTTGATGGTCTTGCAGGCGTCGACAAGCGTGCGCACCGCGGCGACGGATTTGTCGAACATAGGGCGCTCGGCGGCATCGAGCTCGATTTCAACGACGCGCTCGACGCCGTTGCAGCCGATCACGACCGGCACGCCGACATAGAGCTTGTCGACGCCATATTCGCCGTTGAGTTCGGCCGCGCAGGGGAGCACGCGGCGCTTATCCTTGAGATAGCTTTCGGCCATCATCACCGCCGAGGCGGCGGGCGCATAAAAGGCCGAGCCTGTCTTGAGCAGATTGACGATTTCACCGCCGCCCTTGCGGGTGCGGTCGACGATCGCGTCGAGCTTTGCCTGCGTCGTCCAGCCCATTTTCACGAGGTCCGGTAAAGGGATGCCCGCGACCGTCGAATAGCGCAGGGAGGGCACCATGTCGTCGCCATGGCCGCCCAGCACGAAGGCCGTGACATCCTCGATGGAAACTTTCAGCTCCTCGGCCAGAAAAAACCGAAACCGCGCCGAATCGAGCACGCCCGCCATGCCGACGATTTTCTTGGACGGGAGGCCTGAGGCCTTTTGGAGGGCCCAAACCATGGCGTCGAGCGGATTGGTGATGCAGATGACGAAGGCCTCCGGCGCATGGCGCTTGATCCCGTCGGCGACGGCCTCGATGACTTTCAGATTGATGCCGAGAAGATCGTCCCGGCTCATGCCGGGCTTGCGCGGGACGCCGGCCGTGACGATCACGACATCGGCACCGGCGATCGCGCCATAATCATTGGCGCCGGCGATATGCGCGTCGAAACCCGCGATCGGCGCGGCTTCGGACAAATCGAGCGCTTTGCCTTGCGGCGTGCCCTCTGCGATGTCGAAGAGAACGACGTCGCCGAGTTCCTTGAGGCCGATGAGATGGGCGAGAGTTCCACCGATCTGACCGGCGCCGATCAACGCGATCTTTTTACGCCCCATCGTGACGCCTCCACCCATCTGTTATATTGCGCCGCACCAATAGCCTTGATGCATTTGCGTGCTTACTTGGCTTTGTATGCCAGCTTCGGATGCGTTTCGAGAGCGACATAAGTATGAATTTCCACGAAAATGGCGGCAAATCACCATCAAATCATTGAAATAACGCGTAATACCACGTAAAGATTTCTGGTTACCAATTACAATTTATGAAATTTGTAATAAAGAATATTTAGACGCGGCCGCTGTTCAGAGCCCGGAAAACCGTCTTCGTCACGCGCGCCATCCGCTGCTCCAGAACGGTTCTTTGAACCTCCAAATCCAGTTTCATCGCAATGGGATCGATGAAGCGGTAGGCGGCGTCGAGAATCAGCGCCAAAGCGCGTTTTGGATCGATCGGATCGAAACCGGGGCCGCTCGCGCCTTCATCGAGAATCCGGCGCATTTCCGAATCGCGCCGCCCATAATGGCGCCGCGCGATCGCAGCGCCTTGCGCCGCCGCCGCCGAAAAAAGGGCGAATATGGCGGGGTCGGTTTCAAGCTTGTCGCGATAGGCGCGGTGCAGCGCGAAGACGAGCCGCTCCAGCTTGTCGAAGGCGGGATCTGGCGCGTCGGCGATGATATGCAGAGCCGCTTCAAGGGGCTTCAGCCATTGCGCGCTGATTTCCTCCATCAGCGCCGTCTTCGACGGGTAATAGCGATAGATATTGGCGTGCGACATGCCGGCTTCGGCGGCGATGCTCAGAATGGTCGTGCGCTCGATGCCGTGGCGGCGGATGTGGTTCGCGGCAATATCTAAAATACGGACGTCAGTCGGGGTTTCGGCCGGTTGCGGATCGCGAAGGCGCAGAGGCTTTTTCAAGGTCCGGCTTTTTCAAGTTTCGACAAGGCCGCTCGTATCGCCCGATCCAATCGACGCGGCCATGCCATGCGGCAGGGCAAGATAATCTTTCGAGCGCATTTCCATCAGGCGCGACGCGGTGCGCTTGAATTCGAACGTCTCACGCCCATCGGTGCCGCGAAAGAGCTGGTCCGGCTCGGCGGCGGCCGAAGCGATCAATTTCACATGCTGATCGTAGAGCGCATCGATCAGGATCGTGAAACGTGCGGCTTCGTTGCGCTCGGCAGCTTCGATCACCGGAATATCGTCCAAAACCAAAGTGTGGAAGGCGCGTGCGATCGCGAGATAGTCCTGCGGACCCAGAGCTGCCCTGCAAAGATCGGCGAAATTGAAACGCGCCACATTGGCGCGTGCTTCGGGCACGCGAAGCTGGCGCCCGAGCAGCGACAGATGACAAGGCTCGCCATGTTCGGCGCCGGTCAAGGCCCTGAAAGCCTTGGTCAAAGCGTCATGCGCCTTGGCATCGACCGGAACGTAATAAACCGCCGCGTCCTGCAGTTTCTCAAGCCGGAAATCGGTGCGCGCCGCGAGTTCGACTATATCCATCTTCTGCTGCAGAAGCTGGATGAAAGGCAGAAACAGCGTGCGGTTCAAACCGTCTTTGTAGAGCTCCGACGGTTCGACATTGGACGTCGCGACGACGACCGTGCCGCGCTGAAACAGAGCGTTGAACAGCCGCCCGAGAATCATCGCGTCGGTAATGTCGGTGACGGCGAATTCGTCGAAACAGAGGAGCCAGGCTTCATTCGAAAGGGCCTCGGCAACAGGCGCGATCGGATCGTCGCCTTTGACCTCGCCCTTCTTCTCCATTTGCCGCCATGTGTGGATGCGGGCATGCACCTCGGCCATGAAGGCATGAAAATGAACCCGCCTTTTATGCGGGATTTCGACGGTCTCGAAAAAGAGATCCATCAGCATGGTCTTACCGCGTCCGACGGAGCCCCAAATGTAAAGCCCATGCGGCGCGGCTGTTTGCTGTTTGGCTCCGAAAACCCGGCTCAGCGCGCCGGTCTTGCGCGCGGGCTGATAGGCCGCCAATGCCTCGGAGAGCTCGCCCAGTCGGTCCAAAACGGCGATTTGCGCGACATCGCGTTCAAGATGGCCGCGAAACACTTCGGCTTCGTAGCGGTCCTGAAGGCTGGAAATGGGCATTTTGGTCGCGTGAGAAGCCGGCAAGACGGAGATCCGTTCCTGATTTGGGTCTCGAATCCAAAGCATCGGTGTAACCTGTGAATAATCCGACACGCCGCGACGGGGTCGGGCCAAAGGCCTGAAAAATGAAGGCCGCACCTTCTCAACACCCGCCACGGCCGCGGGTTTCGGCCAAAATCCGCCGCAAAATTCCGCGAAACAGTTTCTATCGCCGAACCTTCGGCGCAAGCTGGTCTTTCGGCGGCCTGCGACATGCCCGCACAGGAAGACGTGCGCGGCCGAGGAGAGCCATTCATTTTCCGCCCTTGGAACCAGACGGAATTAAATTAAATTGCATCGGCTCAGCTTGATTTAGCCTTTTTCCCGAAATTAAATCATTGGCTTGTCGCGCCGAATCGAGAAATAGCGGGATGATGAAACCAGGACGTTTGCTGACTGCCCTTGGCATTTTGCCTTTTGCTCTTGCTTCTTCTGAGTTAGCGGCTTCGGCCCCCGTGATGCAGGATCTTTCCGCTGCGGCGCCCCCTCAAAACGTCATTAAGGTGCTTGTGTTCGGCAAGAACAGCCGCAAAAGCGTCGACGATTTCGCTGCCGAGAATAAGCTCGATCCGAAAGCTCTGCGCCGCACCTATGCCGCCTCGGGTCTCATCGAATGCGGGAATCTGCATGGCGCCGGGCAATTGACCCTGACGGATCAGGTCGTGACCACGGCCGCGCATGTGTTTTTCGATGAAAAGGGCGCACCGACCGCCAAATCCTGCATCTTCGTGCTGGAGACGGACGGCAAGCAGATCGGCGTGCCGATCGATCTGAGCTCGATCATTGCCGGCAGCACCAATCCTTATGCCGTTGCAGAGGTTCATGATTGGGCTGTCGCGCGTCTCGCAAAGCCCATCGATGGGGTGCAGCCCTATGGAATAGCCGAAGCCTCGGCCGTCAATTCGCCGGTCGAATTCGTGGCAAGAGGCCATATCGACTGGGGCGAGGGCCGCCGCCTGTCGATGGAGAAATGTCGTCTTCACGATCAACTCGCCGCGGGCAAGGAAGGCACGCGCGAATTTTCCTTCGATTGCGAGACGGGAGACGGCGCCTCAGGCGGTGCGGTTCTGGCGCAAACCGACAAGCCCGAGATCAGCGCCATTCTCGTCGGCTGGACGAGCAATAAGCCGTTTCATGCCGCGCCCTTTTCGCCGACCCATTATAATTTCGTGGTCACAATGGAAGGCGCGTTCCGGCAGGCGGTGCAGACGATGGCCAATAAGGTCATCGTGGCCAAATAGCTTGCGAAAGAGCATGCTGGCCTCGCTTGCCGATCGCGCGACGGCTATTAAGGTTAAGAAAAGCTTTCCGGCCTTTTTTAACAATTGAAATAGTATTTCTCTCGCTAAAGTCGCACGATTCAGCCATCAATCGCGTTCATCAAGAGCGGGATGAGCAAAAGTGTAAGCGGTTTTGCGCCCGCATCCCGCTCTAACTTATTGAATCGATCACGTTTCATGATTTTGGACTGATTCAGTCCAAAATCATCGTGATCTAGTGCCGCTTCAGGCCCATGCGCAATATGCGACGCGCGGCGGAGAGACTGAATGCGCATTGCAATTATTCATTATTGGCTGGTCGGCCTCAGAGGCGGCGAAAAAGTTCTGGAAGCCATCTGCGAAACATATCCGGACGCAGATATCTTTACCCATGTTTATGATGCGGAAGCCGCAGGGCCGGTCATAGGCGCGCACAAGGTCACGACCACCTTCATCGCGAAATTGCCCTTCGCGCGGCGCTTCTACAAATTCTATCTGCCGCTCATGCCCTTCGCCTTGGAGGCCTTGGATCTCTCGTCCTATGACCTCGTGATCTCGTCGGAGTCGGGCCCGGCCAAAGGGGTTCTGACGCGGCCCGACGCGGTTCATGTCTGCTATTGCCACAGTCCCATGCGCTATATCTGGGACCAATATCAGCTCTACCGCTCGTCCGCGGGTTTCGCGGCCCGACTCATGATGCCGGTGCTGGCGCCGTTTCTGCGTCTCTGGGACGTGGTTTCGGCGAATCGCGTCGATCATTTCATCGCCAATTCGCGGTTTGTCGCCAAGCGAATCAAAAAGACCTACAGGCGCGACGCCGAAGTCATTTTTCCGCCCGTCAGACTGGAAGACTACGATATCGAAGCCCATCCAAGCGGAGATTATTATTTCTTCATCAGCCAGCTCGAAACCTATAAGCGCGCCGATATCGTCATCGGGGCGGCCAATCGCCTGGGCCGAAAGCTGATCGTCGTCGGTGCCGGAGCGGAAGAGGAGCGCCTGCGTAAGCTTGCCGGCCCGACCGTCACGCTTCTCGGACGGCAGACGACGGAAGAGATCGCCAAACTCTATAAAAACTGCCGCGCGCTGCTGTTTGCCGGGATCGAGGATTTCGGCATCGTGTTTTTGGAGGCCATGGCCTCCGGGCGGCCTGTCATCGCCTATGCGAAGGGCGGCGCGCGCGATGCCGTGATCGACGGCAAGACGGGTTTGCTGTTTCGCGAGCAGACGGTCGAAGCCTTGATGCAGGCGATTCTGGCCTTCGAGGCCAATCCGGACGGTTTCGACCCTCAGGTCATCCGCGCCCATGCCGAGACCTTCAACACCGATGCGTTCAAGGCCAAGTTCAAAGCCGCGATCGAGCGTTTTTGCGCCAAGGTCGATTGAAGCCCCGCCTTAGACCCCACACCTATTTTGCAGTCGCGATTTCTGTTCTTTAGATCACGATGATTTTGGATCGATTTCGATCCAAAATCATAAAACGTGATCGATCCAATAAGCAGGAGCGGGATGCGGGCGGAAAACCGCTCCACACTTTTCCTCATCCCGCTCCAGCCTGAAATCACGCAGATTTCAGCTGAAAGACGCGAGCTCTGCTATTGTGGCAATGGTCTTGCTTGTTCTCAGACGCGCGAAAACGTCATAAAAGAGGGCGGGGAGGGTGTTAAACCTCTGCCCTTGCGAGGATCATGAGTCGACATCGAAATCATCCTGCCACAGATCACGATGACCTTGGATTGGACCGATCCGAAGTCGGGAACGTGATCGACTCTGATGAATTGGAGCCGGCAGGCTCATCCGCGAGCGAGGCCTCGCCTACGCGGGATCAGCCGCGCCGCAAGCTCCACGTCAAGTCTTATGGTTGTCAGATGAATGTGTACGATGCGCAGAAGATCGCAGATCTTCTGGCAGCCGACGGCTATGACGAGACGCTACAGGAAGAAGATGCGGATCTCGTGATCTTGAACACCTGCCATATTCGGGAGCGGGCGGCGGAAAAGGTGTTTTCTGAACTGGGCAAGGTGGCGCTCCGCAAGAAAGAACGCGCTTCTCTCGGCCTTGAGACGCGAATCGTCGTGGCGGGTTGCGTAGCGCAAGCCGAGGGCGGCGAGATTTTGCGCCGTCAAAAAGCGGTGGATCTCGTGGTCGGGCCGCAGAGCTATCACCATCTGCCCGAACTTCTGCGCCAGTCGAACGGACGGGCCGGTATCGTCGACACCGAATTTCCGATCGTCGACAAATTCGCCTTCCTGCCGGCGCCGCTGCGCGAAAAGACTTTGGCGCGCGGTGTCTCGGCCTTCGTCACGGTGCAGGAAGGCTGCGATAAATTCTGCAGCTTCTGCGTCGTGCCTTATACGCGCGGAGCAGAAATGTCGCGTCCGGTCGCGGCGGTGGTCGCGGAGGTCGAAGCCCTGGCGGCCGACGGCGTCCGCGAAATCACGCTGCTCGGACAAAACGTCAATGCCTATCATGGACTGGACGCGGCGGGCGCCATCGTCTCGTTTGGCCGGCTCTGCGCGCGACTCGCAGAGGTGCCGGGCATTGCCCGCATCCGCTATACAACGAGCCATCCCAACGATATGGATGCCGATCTCATAGCGGCGCATCGCGACCTGCCGCAGCTCATGCCGTTTTTGCATCTGCCGGTACAGTCGGGTTCCGATCGCATTCTGGCGGCGATGAATCGCAAACACGGCCGCGGCGACTATCTGAAGCTCATCGATGGAATCAGAGCGGCGCGGCCGGATATTGCGCTGTCCTCCGATTTCATCGTCGGTTTTCCGGGCGAGACCGACGCCGATTTCGAAGCGACGCTCGATTTGATCGCCGAAGTTCGATTCGCCTCCGGCTTTTTCTTCAAATATTCGCCACGCCCCGGCACGCCCGGCGCCGACCTTCCCGATCAGATCGAGGAGACGGTCAAAGCTGAGCGGTTGGTACGACTCCAGGCGCTTGTCGAAGCGCAGCATGATGATTTCAGCCGGGACATGATCGGCCGGCGCACCGAAGTTCTGTTCGAAAAGCCCGGCCGCCACGCCGGTCAGATCGGCGGAAAGTCGCCCTATCTCCAGGCGGTCCATGTCGATGGGCCGCGCGAGCTGATCGGCGGGATCCGTCCGGTTGAAATTGTCGCAACAGGTCCGAACTCTTTGTTCGGGCGCCTTATTTCTAACCCAGGCATCAGCGAGGTAATGGCTTGAGACCAGACCGTTCGCAACCTTCGTTGCGTGCCGAGGTGCTGCCCTCCGTGGCAGACACGAAGCCGACCGAAATCAGCGTGTCCTTCGATGATAATCGCCTCGCGTCCCTGGTCTTCGGCCAATATGACGAAAACCTGGCCAAGGTGGAACGCAGGCTCGGCGTCGTCGCCCATGCCAATGGCAATCATGTCACGATCAAGGGACCCATCGAAGCCTGCGAACATGCGCGGCTCGTTCTCGCCAATCTCTCGGCGCGGGCGCGCCAAGGCCATGTCGTGACGCCCGGAGACGTTGACGGCGCGATCGAAGAAGGCGCCCTGCAAGGCAGCCTGTTTCCCCGCGAAGCGGATGTCTCAGGCATTGTGTTCGAGCAGATCCGCACGCGTAAAAAGAGCCTGGTGCGCGCCCGCAACGTCGCGCAAGATCTCTATCTGCGGACCTTGAAGCGCGAGGAACTCGTCTTCGCGGAAGGCCCGGCGGGTACAGGCAAGACCTGGCTTGCCGTCGGCTTCGCGGTGTCGCTGCTCGAACAAGGCATCGTCGAGCGGTTGATCCTGTCGCGGCCGGCGGTCGAGGCCGGCGAAAGGCTCGGCTTTTTGCCCGGCGATATGCGCGACAAGGTCGATCCCTATCTGCGGCCGATCTTCGATGCCTTGAACGATTTCATGGACCCGCGCGTGGTCGAGCGCGGCATGCAGTCCGGCATGATCGAGGTGGCGCCGTTAGCCTTCATGCGCGGCCGCACGCTGAGCAATGCCTGCGTGCTGCTCGACGAAGCGCAGAACGCGACGACCATGCAGATGAAAATGTTCCTGACGCGTCTCGGCGAAGGATCGCGGATGATCGTCACCGGCGATCCGACGCAGACCGATCTTCCGCCCGGCCAGAAATCCGGGCTTGCCGAGGCCATCGATCTCCTGTCGGGCCTCGAAGGCATAGGCCATGTGATCTTCCGCGAAGGCGACGTCGTGCGCCACGATCTTGTGCGGCGTATCGTCGGCGCCTACGAGGCGGCGGCGCGCAACAGAGCGGCAGGTGTGACGCGCGAGGGACCGCAGCGATGAAGCTCTCGCTCGACGTCGCGGTCGAAAGCGACGAATGGCAGGATTTCGAAGGGCCCGAAGAGCTTGCCGAAACCGCCATCGACGCGGCGGTCCGATTCAGCGGCGTCAAACTGCCGCCAGGCGCCGAGGTCAGTATTCTTCTCTGCGACGATGCTTTTATCCAAGACCTCAATCAAAAATGGCGCGGTATCGACAAGCCGACCAATGTGCTTTCCTTTCCAGCCGGTGACACGGCGGCGCCTGGCCCCATCCTGGGCGATATCGTCGTCGCCTATGGCACCGCTGCGCGGGAAGCGCACGAGGAGGGAAAGTCCTTGCGCGATCATGTTGCGCATCTCTTTGTCCATGGCTTCTTGCATCTGATCGGATACGATCATCTTATCGCCGCTGAGGCGGATGAAATGGAAGCGCTGGAGCGCGCCATTTTGGCCGAACTCGGCATCGCTGATCCTTACCTGGGAGCCTTCGTTCAGATCGCCGAGTCATGATGAGCGAACAAGACACGCGCGCCGCCGGTGAAGCCCAAGGCGAGAGACCGCAGCCTGCCAAACCGACCCTGTTCGATCGCCTCCGGACCTTGTTTGGAATGGGCGGCGTATCGGTCCGCGACGACATCGAAGATGCTTTGGCCACTTCCTCGACGGAGGCCGATCTGTCGGCGCAGGAACGCGCCATGCTCAAGAACGTCCTCGATCTTCATGAGGTGAAGGTCGAGGATCTGATGGTGCCGCGCGCCGATATCATCGCCGTCGCCATCGATGCGAGCCTGCATGATGTCCTCTCGCTGTTTCGGACGGCGGGCCATTCGCGCTTTCCGGTGCATGGCGAGACGCTCGACGATCCGCGCGGCATGGTCCATATCCGCGACTTTCTCGACTATCTTACAACCGGAACGCCGGCCGCACCGGACGCCTTGGATGGCGAAAAGCCGATAGAGACTCCGTCGAAGCTTCCAGACATCGATCTCTCGCTGCCTTTGTCGGAAGCGAAAATCCTGCGCCCCGTTCTGTTCGTGCCGCCGTCCATGCCGGCGCTCGACCTCCTGGTGAAGATGCAGGCGACGCGGACCCATATGGCGCTCATCATCGACGAATATGGCGGAACCGATGGATTGGCTTCGATCGAAGACATCGTCGAGATGATCGTCGGCGATATCGAAGACGAGCACGACTTTGACGAGGGGCCGGACGTCGAGGCAGCGGCGGACGGCACTTTCGTCGCCAATGCGCGCGCGGCGCTCGACGATGTGTGGCAGACGATTGGCGTCGATCTCGATCTTTTTACCGATGCCGAAGATGTCGACACGCTTGGCGGCCTGGTGACGGCTTTGGCCGGTCACGTCCCGATACGGGGCGAAATCATCGCCGAAGGGCCATTCGAGTTCGAGATTCTCGATGCCGACCCGCGCCGGGTCAAAAAGATCAAGATCCGCAGACGCGCGGAGCCTGTCTCTCCGCCGGCCTCCACCGCTCCGGCGGCGGGCGATGCGTCCCGGTGAGATTTTGACCTCGCAAGCCGAATCTGCTTCGGCTAGCTGCAAGAGCCAATTATTTCATCTCTAAATCGATGTGCGCGAACCCTCTCCCCTTGCGGGAGAGGGTGGCCGGCGGAGCCGGCCGGGTGAGGGGTTATGAAATCTTCAGTTATTCCCCTCATCCGGCCTTCACTAACGTGAAGGCCACCTTCTCCCGCAAGGGGAGAAGGAGCGCGCCCTCGCTATTTGAGTCCAGAATCCTAAAGCAGGACAACGGCGACCGGAGGAAAATGACGACAGCGGCGCCTCTTCGATCGCAGTTTCCCGGAGAATTTTCCATCCTGCTTCGGATCGCCGAGACGGTCATGCTTGCCGATGGCTGGCGCCGCCGGCTGATCGCCTTCGGCGCGGGCGCGGTGGGCGCGCTCGCCATGGCGCCGGTCGATGTCTTCCCGGCCATGATCGTGCCCATGACCATCGCGGTCTGGCTGATCGACGGGTCAGCGGACGCCGGCATGCGGCGGGCCGCGTCGCTCCTCAGCGCTTTCGGAATCGGCTGGTGGTGGGGCTTCGGCTATTTTCTGGCGAGCCTTTGGTGGCTTGGCGCCGCCTTTCTCGTGGAGGCCGATAAGTTTGCCTGGCTGCTGCCGCTGGGAGTCGTCGGCCTGCCGGCCTTTCTCGCCTTTTTTCCGGCTTTGGGTTTTGCCCTGGCGCGGCTCCTCTGGTCGCCTGGCCCTGGCCGGGTCTTGGCGCTTGCCGCTGGGCTTGGCCTTTCGGAATGGCTGCGGGGTCATGCGTTCAGCGGCTTTCCCTGGAATGCGTTCGGCATGGCGCTCGGCGGCAATCTCGTCACGGCGCAATTTGCTTCCGTGGTCGGCCTCTATGGTTTGACCGTTCTCGCGATCGCGATTTTCGCGGCGCCCGCCACTTTGATCGACCGGAAAGGGCAGGGCGGTTTTTCGGCACGCTGGTTCGTCCGCACGCCAACCGGCCTCGCGCTTCTTGCTCTTCTTGGTGTCGCGATTTTCGGTGCGATCAGGCTTGCGCCTGGAACGCCGCCGCTCGTCAAGGGCATTTCCTTGCGAATCATGCAGCCCAATCTGGCGCAGGATGCCAAGTTCCGGCCCGAGAACGGGCCAGCGATTCTGGCGCATTACCTGAGCCTTTCCGACCGTTCGACCGGCCCCGCTCATACGGGGCTCGCCGATGTCTCGGTCCTGATCTGGCCCGAGTCGGCTTTTCCGTTCATCTTGTCGCGAACGCCGCAGGCTTTGGCGCAAATCGCCGCCGTGTTGTCGCCCAATAGCGTCCTTGTGACGGGCGCCGCGCGTGAGGAAGACCTGCCTGCCGATAGCGACACTCCAAGAGTGCGCGCGATCTTCTTCAACGCGGTGCAGGTTGTCGGCAAGAGCGGCGTGGTTTTAGAAAGCTACGACAAGGTTCATCTTGTCCCCTTCGGCGAATATCTGCCGTTTTCGGCTTTCCTGAACAAGTTGGGATTGCGCCAGTTCGTGCATATTCCGGGCGGCTTCGAAGCGGGCGTCAGACGGGTGCTTTTGAATGTCCCAGGTCTGCCGCCGGTCGCGCCGCTGATTTGCTATGAAGCCATTTTCCCCGGTGAGGTGATGCCGTCGGTGCCCGGCGAAAGGCCGGGACTGCTTCTCAATCTCACCAATGACGGATGGTTCGGCAGCACGGCCGGCCCTTACCAGCATTTCGCCCAGGCGCGGCTGCGAACGATCGAAGAAGGTTTGCCGTTGGTGCGCGCGGCGAACTCAGGGATATCCGCGATCGTCGATCCCTATGGGCGCGTATTGTCCGAACTCTCTCTGGGTAGAGAAGGACTATTGGATGGCGGCCTTCCGCAGAGACTTGGACCACCAATATTCGCTCATCTTCCATTCATCTCTCCGCTTTTAGTATGGTTAATGGCAATTAGTTGCTCCTTTATCTTTCGCAGACAGGTTTGATACCGGCGTTTGCTCGCGTCTACGTTGCATTATTATAAAATACACGCTATGTGTCATTTCACATGCGAAATCAGGGTATTGCTAAGTTAGAAGAAACAGAGCCGGCTTCTGGCGAGGTGGAGGGGAGACCAGCTTTTGTGAAAAAGGCACCGAATCCGATTGATCGGCATGTCGGAAGCCGCGTCCGCATGCGCCGTATCTTGCTGGGAATGAGCCAGGAAAAGCTGGGGGAAGCGCTGGAACTGACGTTTCAGCAAGTACAAAAATACGAGAAAGGCACGAACCGCATCGGCGCAAGCCGGCTGCAGCAGATCTCGCAAATTTTGAACGTGTCTCCGGCCTTTTTCTTCGATGGCGCGCCCGCATCCGAAGGCACACCGACATCCGAAGCGACGCAGGCCGAATTCGCGGAAGAAGACGAGGGCTCGACCTATATTGTCGATTTCCTCTCGACCTCGGAAGGCGTGCGCTTGAACAAGGCTTTCGCCCGGATTCACAATCCGAAAGTCCGTAAAAGGATCATCGATCTCGTCACGAGCCTCGCAGACGAGGACGATGCCGAGGATCCCGAGACCGCCAAGACGCCCGCGAAGTAAACTCGGTCTTCACATTAATGCCTTGCGTATGCCTCTACGTCAGGCGGGATCCGCTGCCTGCGCTACCCAGGTAGCGTTCGTTATAGCGAACGTATCTGCCAAAAACGCTTGACGAAACTAACGAATTGTCCGACGTTTGGCAGGTTGAGGCGTTGGGTGTCTCCAGCCTCAGCCTCCGCTGGCGTGGTTCCGCCGCTTGGCGGATCGACCTCAATCACCTGCCTGTTGGAGCTCTCCGTGCCGCGCGAGACCTTTTTATTTACAAGTGAGTCGGTTTCTGAAGGCCATCCGGACAAGGTCTGCGACCGCATTTCGGACGAGGTGGTCGATCTCTTCTTTCGCGAAGGCGAGAAGGCCGGCATCGATCCCTATCAGACGCGCGTCGCTTGCGAGACCTTGGCGACCACGAATCGCGTGGTGATCGCGGGCGAAGTCCGCGGTGCGCCCGTCTCTCTCGCGGCCCTCGAAGAGACGGCACGGGCGGCGATCAAGGACATAGGCTATGAGCAGGATGGCTTCCATTGGAAGCACGCCGGGGTCGAGATTTTGCTCCATGCGCAGTCGGCGGATATCGCGCAGGGAGTCGATGCCGCCGGCAATAAGGACGAGGGCGCGGGCGACCAGGGCATCATGTTCGGCTATGCCTGCCGCGAGACGCCGGAGCTGATGCCGGCACCGATCTATTATTCCCACAAGATTCTCGAAGTGCTTGCGTCCGAGCGCAAAAGCGGCAAGGGCGATGCCGTCAAGCTCGGGCCTGACGCCAAGAGCCAGGTCACGGTCAAATATGAGCATGGCAAGCCGGTCGGCGCGACGCAGATCGTACTTTCGACCCAACACCTCGATGAGAATCTCAGTTCTCTCGACGTGCGCTCGATCGTCGAGCCCTATATCCGCAAGACGCTGCCGGAAGGCTGGATCAGCGATGCGACCATCTGGCATGTGAACCCCACCGGCAAATTCGTCATCGGCGGTCCCGACGGCGATTGCGGTCTCACCGGCCGTAAGATCATCGTCGATACCTATGGCGGTGCCGCGCCGCATGGCGGCGGCGCCTTCTCGGGCAAGGACCCGACGAAGGTCGATCGGTCCGCCGCCTATGCCGCGCGCTATCTCGCCAAGAATGTCGTGGCTGCCGGCCTCGCAGACCGCTGCACGATCCAGCTCTCCTATGCGATCGGCGTCGCCGAGCCGCTGTCGATCTATGTCAATCTGCACGACACCGGCAATGTCCCCGAGGATAGACTTGAGACGGCCTTGGGCCGGATCATGCGTCTCTCGCCGCGCGGCATCCGGGAACACCTGCAACTGAATCGGCCGATCTATGCGCGCACCTCGGCCTACGGTCATTTCGGCCGGATTCCCGATGCCGAAGGCGGCTTCTCCTGGGAGAAGACCGATCTCGTCAAGGAGCTGACCGCGGCTGTGGCCTGATTGGGTTCAGCGCTCCGGCACGGGTCAAAACAAAAGATCAGAACGTGATACTAATTCAACTTGAAGCGATCACGTTCTAAGTAAAACGTATGAACTCCGCTCCGCCAGACACGGACTTTATTCCGTCGCCGCTTCATGGGCGCCGCAAAGCCAAAAAGCTGCGGACGCATCATACCGCGCTCGTCGAAAATCTGCTGCCGCATCTGGCGCTCGATCTCACGAAGCCTTTGGCCGATCCGACAGGGCTTTTCCCGCACCGGCCGCACACCTTCTGGATGGAAGTGGGCTTTGGCGGCGGCGAGCATCTGGCGGACGAAGCGCGGCGCCATCAAGACGTGGGCTTCTTTGGCTGCGAGCCCTTCGTCAATGGTGTCGCCAAAGCTTTGGCTCTCATCGCCGAGGCGGACCTTTGCAACATCCGTCTGCATAATGGCGACGCGGGCGATGTGATCGACGCTTTGCCGGAGGCGGTGCTCTCCTGCGTCTATCTGCTTTATCCGGACCCTTGGCCGAAACGGCGTCAGCATAAGCGGCGTTTTCTATCGGACGATATGCTCGTCAGATTGGCGCGCGTGATGCGCAGCGGCGCCGAACTGCGCTTTGCCACCGATATCGATCACAACGCGGGTTGGGTGCTCGCCCGCATTCTCCGGTCGCCCGATTTCGTCTGGCCCGCGCAACGCGCGGCGGATTGGCATCAGCCTTGGGCGAATTGGGAAAGTACCCGCTATGAGACAAAGGCGCTGAGCGAAGGGCGAAGGCCTGCCTATTTCACATTTGTGCGAAGGTAGGGACCAAATGGCTTGGACAAGGCAATTAAGCGCCTAGAGAATTCTTCCACGATCCTGCAATCCAGGGTTATAGTCTTTCATTGAATGGGACGCCTGTCGCGTGTCCCGCCGGCTATTTCCTCTTGTGACGGCCGGATTTTCGATGATGGGGACCGGGCGTGGCTGAGATTCAAGAAACCAAATCCGGAGCTGGCCGCTGGCTGCAATTGGTGCTCGGCGTCATCACTATGATGGCCATTTCCAGTCCGCAATATGTCTGGACTTTTTTCACGAAACCGCTGCTTGAGACAACGGGCGTGACCTTGGCCACTTTGCAGATCACGGCGACGATCCTGATCGTACTGCAGACTTGGCTCTCGCCCCTCCAAGGTATCTTGATCGAGCGTTTCGGGGCGCGGAACCTTGTGATGCTGGGTTGCGCGCTCACCGGACTCTCTTGGGTTCTCGCCGCCCATGCGACCGATGTGACGATGCTCTACCTGACATATGGTCTGCTCGGCGGCATAGGTACCGGCATCGTCTATGTCGGCGTCATCGGCCATATGGTGCGTTGGTTTCCCGACCGGCGCGGCTTTGCCGCCGGCATGGCGGCGGCGGGCTACGGCTTCGGCGCGATGCTGACGACCTTTCCGATCACGAACATGCTGAAGGCTTCAGGCTTGCCGGCGACTTTGATCTACTTTGGCTTGATTCTTGGGGCGGTCGGCGTGATCGCCGCCTTCTTCCTGCGCGAGCCTCCTAAGGGTTATAGTGCCGTCGCCGCGCCTTCGGTGCATGTGACGTCTGTCGATTACAACCCGCTGACTATGCTGAAGACGCCGATCTTCTGGCTGCTCTTTATCATGATGACCATGATGTCGACCGGCGGCTTGATGGTGATATTGAACTTCGCAACATTCAGCCGCGAGTTCGGCATTACCGACGATGTCATGGTCTTTGGCTTGGCGGCGCTGCCATTCGCCTCGACGCTCGACCGCATCACCAACGGAGCGACGCGGCCCTTCTTCGGCTGGCTCTCGGACAGGATCGGGCGCGAGAACACCATGGCCATCGCCTTCGCGGGCGAAGCGCTGGCGATTTTCCTGATGCTCAACCTGCGGCACGATCCTCTGGCCTATGTGCTTTTGTCCGGCGTCGTCTTCTTCGGCTGGGGCGAGATTTTTTCGCTCTTCCCCTCGACCTTGACCGATACGTTCGGCACGCAGCACGCGACGACAAATTACGGCTTTCTCTATATGGCGCAGGGCGTCGGTTCTGTGCTTGGCGGTCCGCTCGCGGCCTCGTTGCATGAACATACCGGCAGTTGGGTTCCCGTCTTCGGACTGATCATCACGATGGATGTGCTGACGGCTCTGCTCGCTCTGTTCGTGCTGAAGCCCTGGCGGCGGACATGGCTTACCGGCAGCCGTCCGGCAGCTCTGGCGACAGCGTGACGCGGATGAGACTCGATTAAAATAGCCTTAGCCGTCATGCGCGGACTCGATCCGCGCCATCCAGGCACAAACTCGGCGATGTTTTGATGGTCGGTTCGAGCCTGCTGCGATCCAGTTGAAAGGAATCGGAGCGTTCTTTCGCCATCGATCGCTTAATTCAAAGACCGCCATTCATCTCTTGGCGGCGATAATGGCGAGCAGATCGCTTTGGTCAAGGATGGCACGCAGATAAGTTTACGCAGATTGCGTAGACTTATCTGCGTGCCACCGCCTTCGGCGGCGCATCGAAGATGCGTCCTTGACAAAAGCGCATCTGCCTCGCCGAAAATGGTCGCCGTTGGATGAATGGCGAAATCTGATGGGCAAGACCCATCCGAGCGAGCGTGAGCGAAATGGACCACGCGCGTTCCGTCTCAAATCGAGGCTGCGGCCTCGCGCGCCTTTTCGAGGAACTCGTCGCTCGCATACACTTTGTCGCCGTCCGGATCGTGGATGATCGCGCCGAAATTATTGACGAGCGCGGCGCAGACGGCCATGGCGGCAATATATTCGCGCACGTCGCCGCTCCATTTGACGGCGATCTCGACATCGCGCTCGCCGAGCGCCGATTTGAGATTGACGGGCGCGGCGTCGGCCGCGACATCCTGGAATTTGATGTTGAATCCCGCATCCTCGCCGTCGAGCGTGCAGGGCAGATAGCCCTGGCTCTTGAAGGGCGCATAACCGTCGTCGAGGGTCACTTTGAACTTGAGGCCGTCGATCGCCTTTTGCAGGTCCTTTCGCGCCGGGACATCCTTGCGATTGAGAAAGGCGGACTGCGCGCGCGGCATGGCTTGCTCCTGATTTCGGCCGGTCGGACGCGCCTCTTTATCATAAGCGCCGTTCAGATGAACAGGCGCATGGTGCGGGAGGCCGGATTCGTTAACGAGGCCAATGGATTGGCTGCTCAAGGGCTCGCCCCGGTCAGGCGATTTCATTCACCTTGTGCCGGAAAACCCGTCGCTTCGCCGCGCGGCCTTTGCTACGAAGGCTTTCACTTCGAAAAGGATGGAATGGCGGCCGCCATGTCTCTAGCTGACGATCGCCTGCTTCAGGACGCCTTGGCGGCCCATTTGGCCGCGCAAGGCTATCCGCGCTGCGAACCGCCGATCCTTCTGCCGGCGTCGGATTTTTTCGATTCCGGCGAAGAGATTCGCGGGCGGCTGTACCTTACGAGCGATGTTTCGGGGACGGATTATTGCCTGCGTCCCGAATATACGATTCCGGTCTGCCGCCATTATCTCGCCTCGCCGGAAGCCGGGCAGCCAGCGGCCTTTTCCTATTGCGGCCCCGTCTTCCGCTATCGCGCCGATGGGCCGGGCGAATTCATCCAGGCGGGATTGGAGAATTTCGGCCGCGCGGACCGCGAAGCGGCGGACGCGGAAATCCTGGCACTCTCGCTTGAAACCGTCGCCGCCGTCGCCGGCAAGACACTCAGCGTGCGGATCGGCGATGCGGGGCTTTTTGCCCGTCTTCTGGAAGCCCTCGATCTCTCGCCGCAATGGCGCCGCCGCATCAGCCGCGGGCATTTGCAAGGCAAAGCGCTCGAAGCCATCCTGTCCGCGCCCATGAATGGTGCGAGCACGGATCATTCCGGCGTGCTCGCGGCCTTGGAAGGGTCCGACAAGCAGGGCGCCCGTGCGCTGGTCGAGGATCTGCTTTCAATCGCAGGGATCGCAACTGTCGGCGGCCGCACGGCCGCCGAAATCGCCGACCGTTTTCTCGAACAGGCGGCGCTGAAATCGGGCACTGGCTTTCCGGCCGAAAAGCGCGAGATCATCGAGCGCTTTCTTAGCATCGAGAGCGACCCGGATCATGCCTCGGCGGACCTCCGCCAATTGGCGCGCGACGCCAAGCTCGATCTGTCTGCCATCCTCGATCGGTTCGATGCGAGGCTCGGATTCATGGCGGCGCGGGGGCTCGATATCGAGGCTCTGTCCTTCGGCACGGGCTTCGCGCGCAATCTCGATTATTATACGGGCTTCGTCTTCGAGGCGCATGACAAGGATCAGCCGGACGGCAAGCCGCTCGCGGGCGGCGGGCGTTACGATTCGCTCGCCAAGACGCTCGGCGCCAAAGACGCGATCCCCGCCGTCGGCGCCGCGATCTGGGTCGACCGCCTCAATCACGGCAAGATGGATGCTGCATCATGAGCGGGGCTCAGCCTTTCGTCCTTGCCGTACCCTCGAAGGGCCGGTTGCAGGAAAATGCCGCGGCCTTCTTCGGCCGCGCCGGGCTGACGCTCGTGCAAGGGCGCGGCGCGCTCGATTATCGCGGTACGCTCGCGGGCATCGATGGTGTCGAGGTCGCGTTTGTTTCGGCATCCGAGATCGTGTCGCAGCTCGCCGCGGGTACCGCGCATATGGGCGTGACGGGCGAAGATCTCGTGCGTGAAACCTTGCCCGATGCCGATGCGAAACTCGTGTTGCTGACGCCGCTCGGCTTTGGCTATGCGAATGTCGTCGTCGCCGTGCCGCAAGCCTGGATCGACGTGAAGACCATGGCTGATCTCGAAGATGTCGCGGCGGCCTTTCGCGCCAGGCGCGGCGAGCGCATGCGGGTCGCCACCAAATATCTCAATCTCACGCGCCGGTTTTTCGCCGAGCGCCATGTCACCGATTACCGCATCGTCGAAAGTCTCGGCGCGACGGAAGGCGCACCGGCGGCAGGGAAGGCCGAACTGATCGTCGATATCACGACGACGGGTGCGACGCTCGCCGCCAATGCGCTGAAGATTTTGGACGATGGCGTCATGCTGCGGTCCGAAGCCAATCTTGTGGCTTCTCTGACGGCGCCTTGGGACGACAAGACGAAAGAGACGGCGCGCATTCTTCTCTCGCGGATCGTTGCCGAAGAAGAGGCCCGCACGACACGCGAGGTCTCGACGGTGCTAGCAAAGTTCGAAGCGCAGCAACGGGCCGATGCGCAAGAGATATTCGCTGCGCGCACGCGCCTGCATGCGCCGGATGGGCGTCTTGTTTTGAATTGTCCTAAAGACAAGGTCGCGGCGCTTGCCGATTGGCTCATCGGCCAGGGTGCGGACCATGTGGCGGTGACGGCGCAGGATTATGTGTTTTCCGCCGTCAATCCGCTTTATGAGAAGCTCGTGGCGCGTCTGCCGAAGTAGCGCGGCAGGCCCTATTTCTCAGGGCTTGAAATTCGCTATATAGATGAGATTATGAACGATCCGCGCCGCATGGCGGCGGCGCAAGGGGCAGTCTCGATGGCCTATTTCGTGTCTTGGATGAAGGATGGGAAGATCCGCAAATTCGCTTACCCGCACGTCGCCCTCGAAACGGCGTTGGCCCTGGCGCATGAGGTTCTGCAAACCGACGGTGGCGAAGTCTGGGTGAGCGACGAAAAGGGCCAAAAAGTCGCCGGGCTTGAAGACATCGTGGACCATGCCGAAAACGGCTATGCCGAGAGCGACGACGAGAATTAAGGGGACAGGGTCTATTATCGGCCGTCATTGCGAGCGCAGCGAAGCAATCCAGGAACACTAATTCGGCTCTTGCTTCTGGATTGCTTCGCTGCGCTCGCAATGACGGCAACATCTGGTCCATTCCTAAAACCCGTGTTTCATATTAGACTACCGGTATGAACGACAGAGACGAGATCATTTCGATTCTGCGCGCGGCCCTGCCCGATCTCAAGCAGCGTTGGCCGATCCAGTCGCTCGCGCTATTCGGCTCCATGGTGCGCGGAGACGCGACTGAGGCGAGCGATGTTGATTTGCTTGTCGAGTTCGAAGCACCGATCCCCTTTTCCATCTATTTTTCGCTCGAGCAGGAACTCGAAAGATTGACTGGACGCCACGTCGATCTCGTCACGCGCCGGGCTTTGAAGCCGCATATGGGCAAGCGCATTCTCGAAGAAGCTTTGCCGCTTTGAGCAGCCGCAGCTATATCGACTTTCTGGACGATATTGTAAGCGCGTGCCGTTCGATCATCCGATTCGTCGAAGGTATGACGATGGATGACTATTTCTCCGACGAGAAGACACGCTTTGCCGTGACGCATGCGTATGAGATTATGGGAGAAGCGGTGAAACATCTGCCGGAGGATCTAAATCCAATTATCCGGAAATCCCGTGGACGCGAATGGCTGCCGTGCGAAATTACATAGCCCACGGCTATTTCAGCGTGGACGATGTCATCCTGTTCGAGACGATCAGGCAAGAGTTGCAGCCTTTGCTTCCGCACCTTGAAGCGATCTTGCATAAGCATAATCAAGAGCGGAAAGGCTGATTTCCCCTCGCTTGGCGTAGATTCCGCATCAAATCATCCCCACAGCTTCCACCGGATATTCGATGGCGCCCGCCCCAAGCGCGATAAGCTGGCGCTTCTTGATCTCGCGATGAAAGATCTCGCGACTCGTGACGAAGACATCGCGGCTTCCTTCGATATGGGCCAGCATCATTTGCACGTCGCATTTCGCCATGCGCCAGGGGCTTTCTTTCCATGGCGCGGTTTCCTCCAATTGATGCGTCTTGCGATAGTCGCGCCAGGCATATTGGATGCTCGGATAGAGGATCGAGTGAATCTCGTGCTCTACGTCTTCCATCTCCTCGGTCGGAAGCAGGTTCCATTTCGGAAAGGCGATGTCGAAATAGGCCATGGGTGGCAGGAGATCGACGCGCAGCAGGCCGTGCCGCTCCAGGGCTTCGCCGAATTCGGCGAAGTCCGCGATCAAGGGCGCGCCAGGCAGGCGTGAGGCCGCGATCGACAGAGCAACCAGCGCGACATCGGCTTTGTCTGCTTCATGCGCTGAGGCGAGCGCGCGGATGGCTTCGGCCTCTTTGACCTCTCCATCCGGCGCGGTCAGACAATAGGTGTCGAGCGTGAAAAACGTC
>JAATEW010000448.1 GCA_015655535.1 Hyphomicrobiales bacterium
GAATGCGGATCGTTCTAAATGCAATCGCCCTCGCCCTTCGAGGCTCGCTTCGCTCGCACCTCAGGGTGAGGGCTAGGATAGCGCGTCTGTCTCAGTAGCCTCACCCTGAGGAGCTTGCATCGCTGGCGATCTATCGCAACAGCGAGATCGCAAGAGCAAGCGTCTCGAAGGGCGAGGGCGGCAGAAAACTCATTCAAACTCATCCGCCGCCGCGATCGGGAAAAAGGCCCCGCCCGACACCACGCCGAACATGCGTCGCCCGTCCACCTCCAAAGCGCTGCCGCGCGCGATGAGATCCAACGTCAAAGATCGCGTCAAACGTGCCCAAAGGCCGCCGCGTACGCGCACATAGGGAATGATCCCGTCACCCACGCCCGTCTCGAAACGCAGAGGGTGCTCGGCATCGGCCAAAACCGCGTCGCCGACATTGGTGCGAAATTTGAGGCTCTTGCCCGAGACGGCTTCAACCGTCTCAATCTCCGCCGCGATGAAAGGCACGTCCTCCACTATGATGCCCACGCATTCGACGGGTGTCACGAGCACGTAGCGATCTTCGTCCTTGCGCAGGAGCCGCGAAAACAGCCTGACCAGCGCCGGGCGTTCGACCCGCGAGCCCTGGTAGAACCAGGCCCCGTCCTTGGCGATCCGCATGTCGATATCGCCGCAAAAGGGCGGGTTCCAAGTATCGACCGGCAGAACCCCCGCGAAACTGCGCGATACCTCCGCGAGCTTCACCAGAGGCTCGAACCGGACCCCGCCATCCTGGCTCGCATATTCGTTATCCGGCGGCGTATCCTCAGCCATAATCTCGCCATCGCACCAGCATTGTGGAAGAGAATTAAGGTGCTTTCTCGTGAAAGCACGCGATTATTCGAATATGACTGGCGCTTGGCTTATGAAGCTTAGCTATGTTTGGCAAAACCGGCCATCTGGACAAGGCATCTGCTATATTGCCTGTGACATAAACCTGTCCCGCCCCCACCGCATCGACAAAGGCGCGCAAAGGGCTAATTTGACACAAGATAGGCTAGGTTATCGGATTCTTCCGGATCCGCGCGACTTTTGGAAATCCTTGACCTTGGAAACATTCGAAGGAGTGGCGATCAATGTCTGAAGCAATGGCGCTCGAAACCGCGATCGCCCATAGTGCCGAGCAGGCGCTCGAACGGGTCGCCGCGGTGCGCGCCGCGATCGGCACGGTGATTTTCGGCCAGCCGCAAGTCGTCGAAGAAGTGCTCGTCACTTTGCTCGCCGGCGGTCATGGATTGCTCGTCGGCGTGCCGGGCCTTGCCAAAACGAAACTCGTCGAAACGCTCGGCACAGTTTTGGGGCTGAACGCGCGGCGCGTGCAATTCACGCCGGACCTGATGCCCGCCGATATTCTCGGCTCCGAGATCATGGAAGAGACGGCGGACCACCGCCGCAGCTTCCGCTTCGAGCGCGGCCCGATCTTCGCCCAGCTCCTGATGGCAGACGAGATCAACCGCGCGAGCCCGCGCACCCAATCGGCGCTGCTGCAAGCCATGCAGGAATATCATATCTCGGTCGCGGGCAAACGGCACGATTTGCCGGCCCCCTTCCATGTGCTCGCGACGCAAAACCCGCTGGAGCAGGAAGGCACTTATCCTTTGCCGGAAGCCAAGCTCGACCGCTTCTTGATGCAGATCGACGTGACTTATCCCGATCGCGCCACCGAGCGTCGCATCTTGATCGAAACGACCGGCGACACCGAGGTCAAGGCAAAGCCGGTAATGACGGCCGAAGAGCTGATCGCGACGCAAAGGCTGGTGCGGCGTCTTCCGGTCAGCGAGGCGGTGCTGGAAGCCATTCTAGATATCGTGCGTTCCGCCCGGCCGAGCTAGGGCGATCCCATTGCCACGCGCCATGTCTCCTGGGGCCCAGGCCCGCGCGCGGCGCAAGCCCTGATGCTCGCGACGCGTGCCCGCGCCCTGATCGATGGTCGCATCGCGCCTTCGATCGATGATGTCGTCGCCTTGGCGACGCCGATCTTGAAGCACCGCATGGCACTGACCTTCAGCGCCAGAGCCGATGGCGAGACGGTCGAAGGCGTCGTCGCCGATCTGCTTAAGAGGCTCAAATAGGCATGGCCGAGGTCCGGCTTCTCGATCCCGCCGAACGCCGGATTGGTCACGGCGAACAGCAGGCCGCGATCGATCTCGCGCTCCGCATGCCAGCGCTCGTCGTCGCGGCCAGGGAAGTCGCCTCGAGCCTGATGCATGGCATGCACGGACGCCGTCGCGCCGGATTGGGCGAAACCTTCTGGCAGTTCCGCCCCTTCGTGTCCGGCGAAAGTACCGGACAGATCGATTGGCGCCGCTCGGCGCGCGACGAACATATCTATGTGCGCGAACGCGAATGGGAGGCGGCGCATTCGGTCTGGATCTGGATCGACCGTTCGGTGTCCATGGCTTTCACCTCGACACTCGCGATGCAATCGAAATTGGAACGCGCCATCGTGCTCGGCTTCGCCGCCGCCGATCTTCTCGTGCGTGGCGGCGAGCGTGTGGGCGCGCTCGGCCTGACGCCGCCGCTCGCCACCCGCACCATCGTCGAGCGTTTCGCCGAAGCGATCCTTATCGCCGACCGCGCCCGCCCCGCGCCGGAGGAACTGCCGCTGGCAGCGCCGCTCGCGCCGCGCACCCGCGCCGTTCTCCTCAGCGATTTTTTGAGCGACCCCGATGACATCGCCCGCACGGTCAATGCCATGTCCGCGCGGGGTGCGCGCGGACATCTCGTGATGATCTCCGACCCGGTCGAAGATACCTTTCCGTTTCGCGGCCATACCGAATTCATGGATGTCGATTCCTCGGCCACCTTGCGCGTCGGACAGGCCGAAAGTTTTTCCGAAGATTATATCCGCCGCCTCGCCGCGCATCGCGGTGCGGTCGCCGAGGCGGCGCGCAAGCGCGGCTGGACATTCGCCTTGCACCGGACCGACCGGCCGGCGTCCGAGGCCTTGCTCGCCCTGCGCACCCGCCTTGAAAGCGGCGCCGAAACTGGTAGAGCCAATTGATGTTCGGTTTGCCTCTGGTTTTCACCGTCCCCTTCGTGCTCGTCGCCCTCGCCGGGCTGCCGGCGCTTTACTTTTTGTTGCGGATCGTCCCGCCACGGCCAAGGCCCGTGCCCTTCCCGCCCTTGCGGCTCATTCTCGATCTGCGGCCGAAGGAAGAAACGCCGGTTCGCACGCCTTGGTGGATTTTGCTTTTGCGCCTCGCGATCGCGGCGCTTGTCATTTTCGCCATGGCCGGCCCCATCCTCAATCCTTTGCCTGCCGGTGAAGCGGGCGAGGGGCCGCTCGTCATCGTGCTTGACGACGGCTGGCCGGCAGCGCCCACCTGGGACGATCGTGTCATCGCGGCGGCGCAGCGGATCGAGGCGGCCGGACGCCACGGACGCCTCTCCGCCGTGGTCCCGACCTCCGACGCAGGCCGCGAGATCGTCGCGGCCAATGCCAGCAAGGCGCTTGAGCGGCTGCGCGCCATCAAGCCGGTGCCTTATATTCCCGACCGGCTGTCAAGCTTTCCGGCGATTGAGAAATTCGTCGCATCCAAACCGAAAGCGGCGCTTGTCTTTGTGGCCGACAGCGTCGAACGCGGCAATGGCCGCGCCTTCGCCGAGAAGCTGGCCGGCCTCGGCGTTCCACTGACCCTGGTCACCGACCACCGTCCGGTGCGCATATTGACCGCGCCGCGCAACGAAGGCAGCTCGCTCAACGTCCGTATCTCACGCTCCGCTGCGCGCGGCGCCGAGCAAGGTCAGATCGAGGCCTTCGATCTCAAAGGCGCGCGGATGGGAGAGGCGGCTTTCGATTTCGGCTCGACGACCGAAGCCAAAGCGCAATTCGATCTGCCAGTCGAATTGCGCAACGAAATCGCTCGGCTCGAAATCGCCGGCGAACATTCAACCGGCGCCGTCACGCTGCTCGACGAACGCTGGAAGCGGCGGCGTGTCGATATCGTCAGCGGCGAGACGGCGGATCTCTCACTGCCGCTGCTCTCGCCCAATTATTATCTTGTCCGCGCGCTCAGCCCCTATGCCGATGTGCATGAAATCAATCAAGGCGCCGCCGATCCCATTTCCGCCGCGCTCGACGATCATCCGGCGGTCATCATCCTCGCCGATGTCGGCACCGTCTCCGGTGCCGCCCACGAAAAGCTGACGCGTTTCGTCGAAGACGGCGGCCTGCTGCTGCGCTTCGCGGGCACCCATCTCGCGAGCGCGTCCGACGATCTCGTTCCGGTTCAACTGCGGCGCGGCGGCCGCACTCTCGGCGGATCGCTCTCTTGGGAGACACCGAAGACGCTCGCGCCTTTCGAGCGGCAAAGCCCATTCTTCGGATTGAAGACGCCGGATGAAGTGAAAATTTCGCGCCAAGTCTTGGCCGAACCCGAGTCGGGCCTTCCGGACAAGACCTGGGCACAGCTTTCGGATGGAACGCCGCTCGTCACCGCCGAGCAGCGCGGCAAGGGCATGATCGTTTTGTTCCATGTCACGGCTGATACGACATGGTCGAACCTGCCGCTGTCCGGCCTCTTCGTCGACATGCTGCGCAAGATCATCGCGCTTTCGACCCAGACCGCGAAAGACCAGACGGACAAGGCTGGCAAGGCGGCGACGGCCGCCAATGCACCGGCGGGCGACAAAACGGTTCTCGCATCGCCGCGCCGGACGCTGGACGGCTTCGGCGTGCTCGGCGCGCCACCCGCGACGGCGAAATCGATCCCCACCACTTTCGACGGCATCGGCGATTCCGAACACCCACCCGGCTTTTATGGGCCGCCCGATGCGCTCCTGGCCGTCAATGCGCTCGCGCCGGACGATGTGATCGAGGCCGCGGATTATACCGGCTTGCGCATCCAGACCGAGGCCTTGCACACGACGGAGCCCGTCGATTTGCGGCCTTGGCTGATCACTCTCGCCTTCGTGCTTTTCCTGGCCGATGCCGTTACCTCTCTCTGGCTCGCCGGCGGTTTGCGGCGGCCGGGGCGCCACGCGGTCGCGACCATGCTGGTTCTCGCCTTCTGCGGCTTTGGCGGCATGGCTCTATGGTCTCCCGTCCACGCACAACCGGCGCAGGCGATCACGGAACCGCTGGCGCCCAACGCCCGAGAGTCGGTTTTGGAAACGCGGCTCGCCTATGTGCTCACCGGCGATTCGCATGTCGACGAGATCAGCCAGGAAGGCCTCCTCAGCCTGTCGCGCGTGCTCGCCGCGCGTACCTCGCTGACGCCGGGCGATCCGATCGGCCTCAATCTCGCGCAAGACGAGCTCGCCTTCTATCCTCTGCTCTATTGGCCGATCGTTCCCGGCCACGGCCAGCCAACGCCTGCCGTGCTCGCCAAGGTCGCCGCCTATATGAAGCAGGGCGGGACGATCATCTTCGACACGCGCGACGCGCAGACGGCCCGCCCCGGAGGCCCGCCGACGCCGGAAGGCCGCTGGCTGAAGCAAATGCTCGAAGGTCTCGACGTGCCGGAATTGGAGCCCGTGCCGGCGGATCACGTCGTAACCAAGACTTTCTATCTGCTCGACGGTTTCATCGGCCGCTACGCCAACGGACAGACCTGGATCGAAGCGCTTCCGCCGGCGCCTGCGGACGGCAGCGCGCGGCCGGCCCGCTCCGGCGACGGTGTCTCGCCGATCATCATCACGTCCAATGATTTGGCGGCCGGATGGGCGAGCGACCGTGGCGGCGAGAGCCTCTATTCCCTCGTGCCCGGCGGCATGCGACAGCATGAACTCGCCTTGCGCGGCGGCGTCAATCTCGTCATGTACACGCTGACGGGCAATTACAAAGCCGATCAGGTTCATGTCAGGGATCTTCTCGAGCGGCTGGTGCATTAGGGTCAGGATCTAATCTGCCGATCCCTCGTCCTTCGAGACGGGTCCTCCCCCTAAATCACAGGCGGGCTCGATTTGACGCGGTCGTGAGCGCCTGAAGTCAAGCCTGCTGACGTCTCATGTTATCTAGCGCACAGATCGAAGCGGGAAACTTTGCCTATTTTATAAATCATCCCTCAAGTTCAGCCGATGAGTGCATTCGAAAGAGACGGGCCGCAAAACGGCATCCATGCCGAGCGCATTAGCGTCGAACAGGTGGCTGCGCTTTACGGCTATATTCTCGTCGGCGTCCTCGGTGCTTTTTTTGCCGGGATCGTTCTCGCCGTCGCTCTCTATTACATCGGCAGCGTCACGCTTCTTAACGCCAGCTCGTTCATCGTCGTGGCTTCCGCCTGCACCGCTTTGCATCTGGCGCTCCGCCACCTCTATTGGAGCAGCGCCAGCCGGAACGACTGGCGTTTCTGGGCCCGCTGGTTCACCGCGCTCTGTTTCGCCGATGGCGTCATGTGGGGTTGGGCCACGGTCTTTCTCGCCGCGCCGGGACATGCGACCGAACAATATCTCGTCGCGCTCGTCGCCTTCTCGGTCGCCGCCGGATCCTTGCCCGCTTTGGGCAGCTACCTGCCGGCGCTCTACGCCATTTTCTTTCCGATCACACTGCCGTTCTTCGTCATGGGCCTCCTGAATGGCGGCGCCATCTATCGGGTCACGGCGCTTCTCGATGTCGTTTACATCGTGGCCATACTCGGACTGGCGCATCAGACCAACGAGAATTTTATCGCCTCCCTCCGGCTCCGTTTCGAGAAGGACGCCTTGGCCGAAAAACTGCGTCTCGAAAAGGAGCGCGCCGAAGAAGCCAATCTCGCCAAGTCGCGCTTTCTGGCTTCGGCCAGCCATGATCTGCGCCAGCCCATTCATGCGCTCGGCATGTTTCTCGGCGCCCTTACACAGCATGAGATGAGCGACGAAATGCGCCGCCTCGTCGGGCATATGGAAGGCTCCGTCAATGCGATGGACAGTTTGTTCAGCTCGCTGCTCGATATTTCGAGGCTCGATGCCGGCGTCGTTCAATCGCATCCGCAAACCTTCCGCATCGATTCCCTGCTGGAACGGATCTGCCGCGATAATCGGGGCGAGGCGGAAGAAAAAAATATAAAGCTCATCTATTGCCCGAGCTCGCTGACCGTCTTCACCGATCCCATCCTGCTTGAGCGGATTTTGCGCAACATCATCTCGAACGCCGTACGCTATACGGATAAGGGCCGCGTGCTCGTCGGCTGCCAGCGGCGCGGCGCGCGCCTTCGGATCGAAGTCTGGGACTCAGGCCGCGGCATTCCGCAAAACCAGCACGATCGCGTCTTCGAGGAATTCTACCAGCTCGGCAATCCGGAACGCGACCGCACCAAGGGTCTCGGACTCGGGCTCGCCATCGTCAAAAGATTGACGGTCATTCTCGACTGTCCCTTCGAACTCCGCTCGCAGCTGGGCAAAGGCACCGTCTTTACGCTATCGGTTCCGATCACCAATGCCGCGTCGCTCGCCGAACAACCGGCGGATGTGTCACCGGGCGCGCTGCGGCGCGGATTGATCCTCGTGGTCGATGATGAAATCACCATTCGCGAAGCCATGCGCAGTCTTCTGTCCGGCTGGGGCCATGAAGTAATCCTCGCGGGCTCCGGTCCCGAGATGCTGGAGCAACTCGCCGATTGCCCGAAGCGTCCCGATCTCATCATTTGCGATTACAGATTACGCGCCGGCGAAAACGGGATCGATGTCATCAGACGGCTTCAATCGGAATATAATGAGGATATTCCGGCCGTCCTGATCACTGGCGACACGGCGCCCGACCGGCTGTCGGAGGCGAAGGCCAGCGGCTTTCTGCTTTTGCATAAGCCCGTGGCCAATGTGAAATTGCGCGCCACGATCAGCCATCTCATGAGCCCGCCCGAGGACGAACTCCGGCAAGAGGCAGATTAGAACCGTCAGATCAAATTCGCCTGACGCGCCGCGCTCGCGGCCTGCATGCGGTTGACGACATTCAGCGCTTTGAAAATGCCCGTCACATGGACTTTCACGGTCTTCTCGGAGAGACCGAGTTCGAGTGCGATTTCCTTGTTCGACAGGCCGGTGCCGAGAAGCTTCAACACGTCGATCTGGCGTTCCGTCAGACGCGGACTGCCGCCGGGCGCGCGTTCGCTTCTGGCCTTGTTCGTGGCCGAGCCCGCCCCATCGAGCATCAGTGGCGGCACATAGACATTGCCTTGCAGCACAAGCTGCAAGGCCGAGAGAAGCGTTTTCGGGCTCGCCGATTTCGGCACATAGCCGAGAGCGCCCGCGGCCAGCGCCTGCCTCACGTCTTCGGGGTCTTCGGAAGAGGATAAAACGATCACCGGCAGCACAGGATGACGCTTGCCGAACTCGACAAGGGCCGACATGCCGGAAAGACCGGCCATCGACAGATCAAGCAAAACCGCATCGATGTCCGTGTGGGTCTGCGCGATGTCGAGCGCCTCGGCGCCATCTTTGGCCTGAAGCACCGACATGTCGTCGGAGGACTGGCGCAGCAATGCCGCCAAGCCTTCGCGCACAACACCATGATCGTCGACAATCAAGATCTTCATCACGTCCTTGTATCGCCTGTCGTGAAGGGATTCGGCAAGGCCGGAACCGCCGCGCTGGAGGCTTAAGCCGAACTAGGCCTTGAAGCCCAATTTACCGGGCACGCGGCGCGCGGGATTATTCGACGCCTCGCTCGAGGACTTCGCCCCCAGCTTGAGCGAGGCAATAGATTCCGCCTTTCGAGCACGAAGAGATTTTAAGACCAAATCTCTATTGAGAGCCGCCCAGCGCACCAGCCGGGCGGCTTTTGCTTAGGCGGCGTTAGATGGGCCGCTTTATATTGAGCTGCGGCAATTTCATTTTTGCGCTCCCCCCGGATAAAATGGCAAACAGCCCGAAAAAGGGAGCGCGTGCCCCACGAGACATGGTCCCATCCTTGCGTGCGGCCCAGCTCGGAGCCTCCATTCGATCGTGGAAAGCCGCCCATCCAAACCTCAAAAGGCAAATCATCGGGACTTCTGTTCATGGACAAGATTCGTAACTATCGCGATCCGAAAATCACCACGCCCGGCGATATCCCGCTGTCGGAAGCCGGAAAGCTCAAGACCCATCCCGCGGTGATCGCGGCGATCAATGCGGTCGCCAGCGAACGGCGCCCGGCGCGCGTGCTGTTCCAGGCGCCGACGGGGACCGAATGCGATCATATCGTCATGGCGCTGGAAGAATATATCCACTTCAAGGATTTCGAAGCGACCGAGGATGGCGTTTATCAATGGGGCGCAGACGAAATCCGCATATGACTTGAACGGGGATGATCGTATCGCGCCGATTCTTGCATTAAAAGACGGCGAACGACATCAACCCTCACAGGCCCTACCTCGTGTCCAAGCCCGAACTCGACGACTATATGGATCTGTTCCGCCGCTACGGAAAAGATTTCGGCGATGCCTATCTCGAACCCGAAGACGAGCGCTTCCGGTTTCTCTTCGACCAGATCTTGCGGCTGCTCGCGCAGCCCTCCGCCTTCAATCTCACGCTGCCCGAGCCGTTCCGCAC
This sequence comes from Hyphomicrobiales bacterium, assembly GCA_015655535.1. Lineage (GTDB taxonomy): Bacteria > Pseudomonadota > Alphaproteobacteria > Rhizobiales > Beijerinckiaceae > Methyloferula. Next base: position 9,478 of record JAATEW010000448.1, read on the forward strand.
CACGGCCTATCGCTATCTCGCCGGCGACGAGGCGACGATTGCACATATGAAAGTGGTCGAGAACCGCCATTTCATGCTGAGCGACGTCTACGACTATCTGCATCTCATCGATAAGATGGGCAATCCGAAGCAGTGAAATGCTGGCTTAGCCGTCGTCCCTCAGGCCCGGGCGTCATGCGCGGAACGCACCTCAGTTCGGGTTCGCCGGTTTCGGCGGCACGGGTTGCTGCGGCTGCGCCGGTTTGGTCTTGGAGGTGCCGCTGTAATCCATATTCATCGTGTCGCCGATCATTGTCCGCTCATGTTCGAATGCCAAGATATGTGCCGTCTTGGCATAAGTCGGGGCAAGGCTCAATAAGGCGTCAATCCGGCAGCACATGGCCCTTGGTTTCGAGCGCCAAGGGCACGATGAGAATGCCTATGCCGAAGGCGATCGCGGTCAGTGCCACAGGGTAGCCGAGCGTCCCCCATTGCAACACCGTCGCGCCGAGCAGGAAGTTTACTCCGGCGCCGATGAACCGCCCGAACGATGTCGCGAAGGCAAAGGCCGTCGCGCGCACCCGCGTTTCATATTGCTCCGGCAGCCAGAGGCTGAAGGCCGCGAAATTACCGCCGCCGAACCCTAAAAAGAAGAGCACGATGATGAATGGCACAAGCCCCTTTTCGAGATAGAAGGCCCAGCCGAAGGCGGCAACGATCGTCACCATCATGATCGCGAAATAGACCGCGAGCGACGACTTGCGGCCGATCTTCTCGGCCAGCACGGGGAAGGCGAGGCAGCCCAAAATCGTGCCGATCGATAAGACGCCGGTTCCGGACGAGACGATGCGCACGACGTCCTGCCCCTCGAAGCCGGCCTTTTTGGCAAGCTGCGTCAAGGCCGCCGGCTCGTAGACAGCGCCGGCCCACAGCCCGATGATCGCGATCGCCAGAAGCGCCGCGTTGACGATCGTGCGCTTCAGATATTTCGAATTGAAGATCTCAACCAAAGGCTGAACGCGTTTCGCATCGGCTTCCTGGGCTTTCCAGCGCGCCGGCTCCTTCACCTTGGCGAGCGTGAACAAGGCGACGACGATCGGCGCTATGCCGCAGAGGAACATGGCACGCCAACCATAGGCAGCCCCCACAGTGAAATTCAAAGCCGCGGCAACGAAGAAGCCACAATAATAGCCCGTCTGCAAATAGCCCGCGCCCATCTTGCGCCGGTCTTCCGGCCAGGCTTCGGCGACATAGGTTCCAGCCATCGCCCATTCGCCGCCAATGCCGACGCCGGCCAGAAAGCGGAACAAGGCAAGCTGCCAGACCTGATCGGCAAAGACCGCGGCGCCGGTAAAGATCGAATACATGATGATGGTGGCCGCCATCGTCTTGGTGCGTCCGAAGCGGTCGGCGATCGGCCCCCAGATGAAGGAACAGCCCCAGCCCACAAGAAAGACGGCGAAGAGGATCGAACCGGCAAAGCCTATATTGGCAGGCGTGGCCGCATAGCCGGATTTCGGCAGAAGCTCCGTCAGCGCCGGCGCGAGAACGATGGCATAGATGAAGGAATCCATGCCATCGAGCATCCAGCCCGTCCAGGCAGACCAGAAGCCGATGATCTGCTGGCGATTGAGCTTGGTATGCGGGCGAGCGACCGCGTCGCGGGTCCAGACGACCTCTGCCATGTTTCCATCCCCTCTTCGCCGGCTTGTCGCGGCTGATCCTTGCCGCCGGTGTCAACCGGTCGGTGGTATAAGGTAGGCTAACACGCGAATTGCGCAGAAAACCAGTGGCAAATCACTGTTTTGCCGGACCGTGGCGCAATAAGGGCGCGCCTGGCGCCAAAGAATTCTTTATGCTGCGGCGCGAATAGAAGAGCGATTGCTTTGAATTCAATGGCGATTACATCTTATGCGAAACCTGCAACGCCACGCGATACCGCTCGCATTTTCGTTTGACGCATGATCTCTGACGAAAGTCAGATCGAAACCATGCACGAGGAGTTCCATCACCCGTGTCCGCGCTCATCCATCGTCCCGTCTAGCCGGGAGATCATGTCTTTCTGGTCGATGGCTCGTCCTTCGTCTTTCGTGCCTATTTCCAATCGATCCGGCAGGACGCCAAATATAATTACCGCTCCGACCGTCTGCCGACGGGCGCCGTGCGGCTGTTTTGCACCAAGCTCTTTCAATTCGTGAAGGACGGTGCCGCCGGTTTCAAGCCGACGCATTTAGGCATCATCTTCGACAAGTCGGAGAATTCCTTCCGCAAGGAAATCTATCCGGCCTACAAGGGCAATCGCTCCGAACCACCGGAAGATCTGATCCCGCAATTTCCGCTGATGCGCGCCGCCGTGCGCGCCTTCAACCTGCTGCCGATCGAGCAGGATCGCTACGAAGCCGACGATCTCATCGCGACCTATGCGCGGCAGGCCCGCGACCGCGGCGCCGACGTGCTCATCATTTCAGCCGACAAGGATCTGATGCAGCTGATCGAGCCGGGCGTCGCCATGTATGATCCGGCCTCGGGCGAAGCCGGCGCCAAAGGCTCGCGCGAAGAGCGCAAGATCGCGGAAGCCGAGGTCTTCGACTATTTCGGCGTGGCGCCGGACAAGGTCGTCGATGTGCAGGCGCTCGCCGGCGACTCGACCGATAATGTGCCGGGCGCGCGCGGCATAGGCATCAAGACCGCCGCGCAGCTCATCAACGAATATGGTGACCTGGATACGCTGTTGGCACGCGCCAACGAGATCAAGCAGCCGAAGCGGCGTGAATGCCTGACAAATCCGGAAGCCGTCGAACTCATCCGCGTCTCGCGCGAACTCGTAAGGCTCGTGCGCGATGTGCAGCTCGAAGTTCCGCTCGACGACCTGGGCCTCGCCATGCCCGAAGGCAAGACGCTCGTTGCCTTTTGCAAGGCGATGGAATTCACGACCATCACCAAGCGCGCCGCGGAAACCTTCGGCGTCGATGCCAATCTGATCGAGCCCGACCCCGCCTTTGTCGGCCAGGCCGGCTGGCGCGGCCGCAATGGCGAGGCCATGGAAGCGGCGGCGGAACCGCTCGTCTTGACGGCGGAGGCCTCGGATACCGCAGCTCCCTCAGGCGAGGCCGCCGTGCCGAAAGGCCCGAAGCGCAACGCGCGTTATGGCGAGCCCGTCGCGCCGGCCATCATCGCCTCGGGCCCCGGCCATCTCGCCGCGACGCGCGCCGAGGCCATGCGCGCTCTGCCGTTCGATCATAAAGCCTATGAGACCATCACCGATCTCATGCAGCTCGATTCATATCTCGCGACCGCGCGCGACAGGGGCTTGATCGCGGTCGATACCGAGACGACATCGCTCGATCCGATGGTGGCCGATCTCGTCGGCATTTCGCTTTGTTCGGCACCCGGCCGTGCCTGCTACATTCCGCTTGGCCATATCGGCGAAGGCGCGACCGACCTCTTCGGCGGCGGCAATCTGGTCGCCGGCCAACTTTCGGCCGATGCCGTTTTCGCGCATCTGAAGCCGATCCTTGAAGATCAAAGCGTGCTCAAGATCGCGCATAATATGAAATATGATTGGCTGATCTTCAAGCAGCATGGCATCGAGGTTTCGCCGCTCGAAGATACTCTGCTTTTGTCTTATGTGCTCGACGCCGGCCGCACCGATCACGGTATGGATGTGCTAGCTGAAAAATACTTCGGCCATAAGCCGATTTCCTTTGCGCAGGTCGCTGGTTCCGGCCGCACATTCATCGGCTTTGCCCGCGTGCCGATCGACAAGGCGACGGAATATGCGGCCGAGGATGCCGATGTTGCCTTGCGGCTTTGGGAGGTGTTGAAGCCGCGATTGCCGGCCGAATCCATGTCGCGCGTCTATGAAGGGCTCGAACGGCCGATGATCGATACGCTCGCGCGCATGGAGCGGCGCGGTGTCTCGATCGATCGCGCCATTCTCTCGCGGCTCTCGGGCGAATTTGCCCAGGACATGGCGCGGCTCGAGGCCGAGATTTTCGAACTCGCGGGCGAAGCCTTCAATCTCGGCTCGCCGAAACAATTGGGCGATATTCTCTTCGGCAAAATGGGCCTGTCCGGCGCCAAGAAAACCGCGACGGGGGCTTGGTCGACGGCCGCCGGCGTGCTCGAAGACCTCGCCGAACAGGGCAATCCTTTCGCCAGACTGATCCTGGATTGGCGGCAGCTTTCCAAGCTGAAATCGACCTATACGGATGCGCTGCCGTCTTACGTCAATCCCTCGACGCATCGCGTCCATACATCCTATGCGCTCGCCGCGACGACGACGGGACGGCTGTCGTCCTCCGAGCCGAATTTGCAGAATATTCCGGTGCGCAACGAGGCGGGTCGCAAGATCCGCAAGGCCTTTATCGCGAGCGAGGGCCATAAATTGGTTTCCGCCGATTATTCGCAGATCGAACTCAGATTGCTTGCGCATATCGCCGACATCCCGCAATTGAAGGCGGCATTCGCGCAAGGCCACGACATTCATGCGATGACCGCGTCGGAAATGTTCGGCGTGCCGGTCGAAGGCATGCCGTCCGATGTGCGGCGTCGCGCCAAGGCGATCAATTTCGGCATCATCTATGGCATTTCGGCTTTCGGCCTCGCCAATCAGCTCGGCATTCCGCGCGAGGAGGCGGGCGCCTATATCAAGAAATATTTCGAACGCTTTCCCGGCATTCGCGCCTATATGGACGAGACGAAAAAATTCTGCCGCGAGAACGGCTATGTCGCCACGATTTTCGGGCGCAAATGCCATTATCCGCGCATCACCGCCTCAAACCCGTCCGAGCGCGCGTTCAACGAACGCGCCGCGATCAATGCGCCAATTCAAGGCTCCGCTGCCGACATCATCCGCCGCGCCATGGTGCGCATGGACGAAGCTCTGGAGAAAGCCAATCTCTCCGCGCAAATGCTGCTGCAGGTACATGACGAACTCGTGTTCGAAGTACCGGATAACGAGGTCGATGCGACGATCGATCTCGTGCGCCGCGTGATGGTTGATGCGCCGCATCCGGCTTTGGCGCTATCCGTGCCTTTGCAGGTCGACGCCAAGGCTGCGCAGAACTGGGACGAGGCGCATTAGCATTATCCAGTTAAGATGCTCTCTCGGCGTCATGCGCGGGCTTGACCGGCGCATCCAGGCGCCCGCCATTCAAAACTTACCCATTCGAAGTTTCATTTGGAATGCGTAACTGGACAGATTCGGTTTCGTGCCTGAATGCACTGGTCAAGCCCGAACATGACGTGCCCTAAGTTCAAGCAAGGCTGTTCGTAATGTCTGAGAAGCCATTTGTCCTCGGCCTATCGGGCGTGCCGGGCTCCGGCAAGTCCACGCTGCTGAAGCTGCTGCTGCGCGACTTCAATACCGCGCAAGCCGTCTATTACGACCGCTTCGATCCCGGCATGAATGATGCGCAGATTTGCGATTGGGTTGCGCGAAACGGCGATCCGAATGAACTCGCTTTCGCAGGCCTTATTCATGAACTCACGCGCCTGACGCAAGTTCAAACCGCGGCGCCGCAACGGCCGCTCGTCTTTTTCGAAACCGCCTTCGGACGCGTCCATAAGACGACCGGCGCCTTCATCGATTTCCTCGTCTGGATCGATACGCCGCTGGAGATCGCTCTATCGCGCGCGAGCCTCGTGTTTCTCGCCGCGCAACGCAATCAAAGGCCCGAGGGCGCGTCCGAATTCATAGCATGGATGACGCGCTATATGCAGGATTATCCCATGCTGCGCCGGATGTATCTCGCCTGGAACGAAAAGATGGCATAGACAGCCGATTTGATCCTCGACGGCACAGAGCCCGCCGAGGCTTTGGCCGCCTCCGTCAAGACGGCACTCGCCGCGCACGGATTGGAATAGCGAGGTGACGCGTATGCGCCGCCAATTACGACATCAACAGAATGGGCTGCCGCCGGGCTCCACCGCTACATTGACGAGCGTCGCGAAGGGCTCGCCAAGCGCGTCATAGGGCGCCGGTATGCTTTCCCGCATAGCTTCGGTCATAAGGGCCTCTGTCAGATGAACGCGAATAAACTTGCCTGATCGGACAAAGCATTTAAGAGGCTGCTTTAACGACAAAACGAAACCGCGAAAGGAGGAAATCTGTCCATGACCAAGAGCTCTCTGTCCGGCCGCCGCTTGCCTCTCAGATCTTGGCCGGTTTTCGCCGCCGGTGTCGGCTTGGCCCTCATTCTGCCATTCGCCGCCGCGGCCGCGCCGGACCCCACCTGTGAGCCTATGTTCACGGCCATCACGAAATTGCTGCAGACGCCCAATCATCAATATATGAGCCAGAGCTCTGCCACATATGCATTGCAGAATGGCGGCAAAATGCGGTCGAGCGAGAGCATTTCGACGAGCGATACGTCCTACGTCAAGATCAACGATCAGTGGCGAAAAGTGCCCTTCACGCCGCAGGACCTGATGAAACAGGAAGAGGAAAGCCGGAAGAACTCCAACGAAATCTGTCATTTCCTGCGTGACGACTCGAGCGAAGGCGAGGCGTCCGTCTATGACGCCCATAGCGAGACGGAAGCGGGCAATTCGGCGGTCCAGATCTGGATTTCAAAGGTTAACGGCCTGCCTTTGCGCGAGGAAATCGACCTCGACCTTAAGGATAAGGGCAAGAGCCATTCCTCCGTCCGCTTCGATTATGATCACGTCGAGCCGCCAAAAGACGCGAAGTAAAGACCATTTGTCCGGTATTGATGCCGGTTCCGGCTTACGGGCTGGCGCTCCCGGAAAACTCGTCTATAGTCAGAGCTCTAGAGCCTGATTCTTGATTTCCGGGCAGTTTCCGGCCTCAAGCGTCACATTTCGGCCTTCAAAGCCCCTAAGGTCGCACGGCTGATCTTGGGCATTTACGCGGGTACCGAGCGTTCCGGCGTCGCAAGCTTGAGACAGCAAGCCGGGCCTATAACCAACCGGCAGCGGATCATCCGAGTCACGGGGCCAGATCCTCGGAGCTCCATTCAAGGTTAGGATTCTTCATGCCAATGATCGCTCTCGTCGACGACGACCGCAATATACTCGCGTCGGTGTCGATTGCCCTTGAGGGGGAAGGCTATCGCGTTCAGACCTATACCGACGGATCGACAGCCCTTGACGGGTTGAAAACCAATCCCCCCGATCTCGCCATTTTCGACATCAAGATGCCGCGCATGGACGGCATGGAGCTTTTGCGCCGCCTGCGCCAGAAGTCCGATCTGCCGGTGATTTTCCTGACGTCGAAAGACGAGGAAATCGACGAATTGTTCGGCCTCAAAATGGGCGCCGACGATTTCATACGCAAGCCTTTCTCGCAGCGGCTTTTGGTCGAGCGCGTCCGCGCCATTCTGCGGCGTGCCAATCCCAAGGAAGCCGCGGCGCAAAAGGAATCCGAGGCCAAAATCCTCGAACGCGGCCTCCTCAAGATGGACCCGGAACGCCATACCTGCACCTGGAAGAATGAAGCCGTGACCCTCA
>JAATEW010000101.1 GCA_015655535.1 Hyphomicrobiales bacterium
CCCCATCGGCGGCCCGATTTCTACACGGGCTCGATCTCCCATATCGGCTTCGATCTCGGGATCACCGGCCAAGGCCATCTTCTGTTTGGCGTCCTCGCTCCGGCGCCTATTCTGCACCACTATGCCCTTGCCGGCTCCTACGCAGGCCCGCTGATCGGCGTTACGGTCGGCGGCGGCACGGATGCCAATGGCCTCGTCAGCAGCAATGGCGCAATCAGCCTGCAATCCTTGCCGGGCTCGGCCACGACGGGCCTCGATGCGACGGTGGGGATCGGCTCTCTGACATTGGCGCCCGCGCCTCTTCCCGCCGAACCCGTGCATTATTATCGCCGTCACCGCTGGCATTAACATTCCTGCAGAACGATGGCAGCTTTGCCATCGGAAGGTCTTAATTCCGGTCACAAAGCTTGAGCGGGCGCTTATCTGGCGCCCGCCTTTTCATGGGAGGGAAGTTTGTTCGATTTGACCCATCGCGCCCTTTTCACAGCGGCGATTCTCGCCGGTATCGCCGCCGCCCTGCCGGCGGCGGCGCAAGCGCCCGTCCCCGCTCCCGCGGGCATGCTTGAATGCAATGTCAGCCCCAGCGTCGGTGCCGTCGTCACCTCGGGCCGGGCATTGTCTTGCATTTATCACCCGACGAATGGCGGCGTGGAATTTTATACGGGCTCCATCACGACGGTCGGCGTCGACCTCGGAGTGACCGGCCCCGGCAAATTGTCCTGGGGCGTCCTCATAGCGGCTCCCACGGCCGACCCATTCCCCTTGGCCGGCACCTTTACCGGCGCCACGGCCGGCCTGACCGTCGTCGCAGGCCTCGACGCCAATTCGCTCGTCGGCGGCAATGGCAATACGGTGAGCCTTCAGCCTCTCTCCGTCTCGACCCAGACCGGCGTCGATATCACGGCGGGCGTCAGCACGCTGACCCTGAAGGCGGTCGTGCCGCCGCCACCCCCGCCGCCCGGCCCTCATCACTAGATCACGATGATTTTGGACTGAATCAGCCCAAAATCATGAAGCGTAATCGATTCAATAAGTTAGAGCGGGATAGGCGGATAAGTTTACGCAATCTGCATGAATTTGATTGCGTCGCAAAACCGCTTCACACTTTTGCTCATCCCGCTCTAATCCATTCAGAGCGCGATCGGCTGATCCGGAAAGGCAAGCTGCTCGCGGCTCTGCCAATCGGCGCCGACATAGTTCAAAATCAAGGATTTGCGCAACCCGACGATCGGGCGGGGCGCAAATCCGTGCCAAGTATCCGTGCCCGGCACGAAAAGCGTTCCGGCATTGGGCTCGAACGGAACCCGGCCGAAGGGCCGCCCCGCCGACCTATAGAGATCGGTGCCGAGATCCTGGCTCTCCGCATCGCCACCCGAGAGCGCGATCAGCCCGGTGAATTTCTTCACGCCCAGATCGGTATGCGGCTCCAGCCAGAACCCGTCGGCATCGATCGCATATTCAAGCCGCAGATAAGTGCCGTCGAGCGGCGCGCCGCAAAGCGCGTGAAGCGCGCTTGCGACTTTTGGAGATTGCAGCGCCAGGGCCACGGCGTCGAGCAAACCGTCCTGCGCGCGCCGGGCTTGATCGACGTAAAGCCGCTCCGCAACCCATTCGCGCCAGCCCGACGCCGGGGATGGCGTCTCAAGCGGCAGAGCCGCCAGAGCCTCGACGACAGATGCCGGGAAGAGATTCTCCGCGCGAAAATAGGGAAAAGGCGCGGCGAAGCCCTGCGCCTGCGCGAGGCTCGCGCAAAAGCTCTCGGCGATCGCGCCTGCGAGATGGGGGGTGTCGGCCACGTTCATACGTCTGGATTGATACAATCCAAACGCATTTCGTTCCACCTATTTGCCAAAGCCGCCCTCATGCTGAGGAGCTTGCGTAGCAAGCGTCTCGAAGCACGAGGGCTTGATACAGGCGTTTTCCGACAAATGATTAAGGCTTCGAAAACTCCAAGGCTGGCACCGGCATATCGGGTTTCAGCGCCGCCGCCTGAATGGTTTTCGCATCGAGATCCATGTTCATGAGATCAATTCCGCGCAAGGTCTGATCCTCATAGGTTTTGACGTAATAGCGTTTGCGCGAGAGATCGGCGATCGACGACCATTGGGTGAATTCCAGCGGGGTTTTCGTACTGGCGCTGCGGCCGGTCTGGATGAAGCCCGACGGAATGTCGAAATTATTGAGGATATGCTCGGCCAGGCGAACGCTTTCGTCGCCCGTCGGCATTTTCCGCGCCGTCGTGACATAGGCGAGTGCCCGGACGAAGCGCGAGGGCGGCGTCGGATCGCCCGGCACACCGAGGAGGCCCGAGCCCTCGCCGAAAGGTGCGATGGTCATCTCGTCGATCTTCAAAGGCGGTGCATTCTCGGGCGAGATTTTCACGTAATTGCTGAGATTGGTGATCTGCCAGTCGAAGGTCGGCGCATTGGTCAAAACTCCGACCGGATTATCGTAGACCTTCAACACGCCGCCGATCGGCTCGATCACGATCGACGCTCCGCTCGCATCATGCAGCACGTAATGGACGGGCGGCGGCGCGCCGAGATTGGACTGCGGCAGGTCGATGATCGTAATGCCCGGCAGCGCGGCTTTCACCTCCTGCACGGTCGCAAAACTGGTCAACGCCCAGGTAAGGAACTCCCAAGGGGCAAGCGCTTTGGCCGCATCGGCCTTCGCCGGATCGGCATAGCCGGCATAGCCCGGAAACAGCAGAATGCCGCCGGCGAGACCCTTTTCGTTCATGCCGTCGGTAAATACATTCAGCCCATAGGCGTTGAGGCCGACGGCGCCATATTTGGCGTTCCAGGCGAGACCCGGCTTGCCGTCCGGTCCGGTGCCGTGCAAGGCGAAACGCCGCGGCACCACGATCGCTTGCGAATCGATCAGAAAACCGAATTCCATGGTCCGGCCATAGACGGCGCCGCCGTCAGAGGTACGCAGCAAAAAGCTGGTGCAGGCCTGCGCGAGAGGCGCGGAACATATCGCGACAGCCGCTACACCCGCCAATGCAGCGCGGCGCCAAAATCCTTTGAAATCCGGCAATGTCGGTCCCATCGTTCAACCTCGCTCAATATCGCGGGTAACGCACCCGACGGCATGAGGCCGTGCGAAGATTTAAAATAATCATAGAGATTTTGGTCGGATGCGGCGGATGGCGCCGGGTCCAAGCGCAAGCTTTGCATGTTGCCCTGGAGCGGCGCGGCAAATAAATTGCGTAGAATGCCGTAGGCGTTTCTACCGGTCCCCGCTCTTCGTTTTTGACCGGCAAAACACCATCTAAACCGCATCCATCGCGCCGCCCGTGTCCACCCTTGCGGCGCCTGAAACGAGGCCTTCATGTCCACAATCGCTGTCCCCGACGTCGGAAGAACCCATGCCAAATTGATCATCGTGGGATCGGGGCCGGCCGGCTATACGACGGCGATCTATGCCGCCCGCGCGCTCCTCGAGCCGATTTTGATTTCCGGCTTCGAACCGGGCGGGCAATTGATGATCACGACCGATGTCGAAAACTATCCGGGCTTCGCCGAGGCGATCCAGGGACCCTGGCTCATGGAGCAGATGCGGCTTCAAGCCGAACATGTCGGCACCAAGATGATCACCGATCATATCGTCTCGGTCGATCTCAAAACCCGGCCCTTCCGCCTCGAAGGCGATAGCGGCACGATCTACACATGCGACACGCTCGTCATCGCGACGGGCGCCAAGGCCAGATGGCTCGGCATCCCGTCGGAGACGGCGTTCAAGGGCTACGGCGTCTCGGCTTGCGCGACCTGCGACGGCTACTTCTATCGCGGCAAACCCGTCGTCGTGGTCGGCGGCGGCAATACGGCAGTCGAAGAAGCGCTTTATCTCTCAAATCTCGCGAGCAAGGTTACGATCGTGCATCGCGGGCCGGAGTTCAGCGCCGAGCGCATCTTGCAGGAACGCCTCGTCCGCTCGCCCAATGTCAAAGTCGTCTATGATACGGTCATCGACGAGATCTGCGGCGGCGGCGAGCCAGCGGGCGTCACCCATGCACGGGTGAAGAACGTCAAGACGGGCGCTCTTCGCGACATCCCAGCCGACGGCGTCTTCATCGCCATCGGCCATGCGCCCGCTTCCGACCTCTTCAAGGGCCAGATCGAGATCAAGCCAAACGGTTATATCAAAACGGCACCGGATTCGACCGCGACCAACGTGCCCGGCGTGTTCGCGGCGGGCGATGTGGCGGACGAGATCTACCGGCAGGCGGTGACGGCCGCCGGCATGGGCTGCATGGCGGCGCTGGAGGCCGAGCGCTTTCTGGCGCATGCCGCGCATTTGCGTTCGGCGGCGGAATAAGACGATGGCACAGTCCGCTTTCGAGGCGATCACCACGTTCATCACCGTGCGGCACATGCGCGAGGGCGAGACCTTCTCCTTCGCCTCCATGCAAATCCGGCATCCAGATCACGACGGGCTGCGCACCACCTTGGCGAAGATGGCAGGCGACGCCCTGATCGAGGATCTGGGAAATGGTTCCTACAAACTCACCAAGGCAGGCTTTGCGCAATTCGTCGGCGCGGCGCCGTCCGAAGAGGATGCTATGAAGGCCCTCCTCGCCGAGATCGCTTCGCGCGGTCTCAAAGTGGGCAAGAGTTTTCTCTGGCAGCCGCTGCAAGACAGTCTGCGTGAGAAACATCTGGGCCCCGCCGAATTGAAGCCTGCACTTGAGAAAATGCTCGGCAGCGGATGGCTGGCGGATGGCCCGGCGCCAGGGTTCTACAGGCTGACAGAGGCGGGGGCGAAGGCGTTGATGCCTTCACCCTGAGGCGGCGAAGGCCCTCGAAGGGCGAGGGCGAATGCGCCTATGGTCCATCCTTCCAGACGCGAGCTTCGCTCGCTCCTCTGGATGAGGGTTTGCCTCACATAAACAGCGGCTCTTTTTCGAGCCCGCCATAGAGCGAGGCGACATAGTCGCCATAGCCATTATAGAGCAGGGTCGGGCGGCGCTGGCCGGTGCCGAGCACTTCCTCGGTCGCCTGGCTCCAGCGCGGATGCGGCACGGCCGGATTGACGTTGGCCCAGAACCCATATTCCGATGGGCCCAATTGCTCCCAAAACGTCTTCGGCCGCTCGGCGACAAAGGAAATCCGGGTGATCGACTTCACCGATTTGAATCCATATTTCCACGGCACGGCGAGCCGCAAAGGCGCGCCCATGCTTTTCGGCAGAGGCTCGCCATAGGCGCCCGTCACCAGGAAGGCGAGATCATTCGTGGCTTCGGTGATCGTCAGGCCCTCGACATAGGGCCAGGGATACCAGAACTGCCTTTGCCCCGGCGCCATTTTGGAATCGAGGAAGGTCTCCATCCGCACATATTTGGCACCCGATTGCGGCTTGGCATAATCGATCAACACCCTCAGCGGAAAGCCGGTCCAGGGGATCGCCATGGACCAGGCCTCGACGCAGCGATGCCGGTAGAGCCTTTCTTCGAGCGGCATGGCCTTCAACAGATCGTCGATCGCGATCGTGCCCGGCTTTTCGATCAAGCCGTCGAGCTCCACCGTCCAGGGCCGCGTCTTCAGCGCTTCCGCCGCGTCGGCGATGTTCTTGCTCATGCCGAATTCGTAGAAATTATTGTAATGCGCGTTCACGGCTTCGGGCGTGATGTCGCGATCGAGCGTGAAGATCTCGTTGCGCTTGGCGGGATAAAGCCCGAGCGATGGATCCGGCACGGCCGACGCCGGCGTGTCCGAGGAAAAGAAGCCCGCCTCCGCCAGACCGCCGCTGGCGAGCAGCGTCCCGGTTGCGAGCGCGCTTTTGACCAAAGCCCGGCGGTTTAGAAAAAGAGATTCCGGCGTCGCCTCCCGCTCGGGAATTTCCCAGCCCTTTTTGTGGCGAATAAACATGGCAGCTCTCCTCGGCAGCTCGGACGATCCTTTAAAGCCTATACGGGCAGCAGGGACCATTTGTTTCTTGCCTTTTCGGGACCTCCCTTCACAGGAGCGCGAGGAAATGGGCTTTCCTGTAAAAATGGTCTAAGAGCAACGCCGCCAAGATCGCGCTTCACGCTATATGGATTTCGTTCATGACCAAAGCTCTCGTCGGCATTATCGGCGGCTCCGGCGTCTATGACCTGCCGGGCCTCGCCGATCAGCGGGAAGAGAAGATCGAAACGCCTTGGGGCGAACCTTCGGATATTTTGCGCTTCGGCCGCATCGGCGCAACGGAGGCCGTGTTTCTGCCCCGTCATGGACGCGGCCACAGGCTCTCGCCGTCAGGCATCAATTACCGCGCCAATATAGATGCTTTGAAACGCGCCGGCGTGACCGATATCGTGTCGGTCTCGGCCTGCGGCTCCTTCAAGAACGAGTTCGCCCCCGGGCTTTTCGTGCTGGTCGATCAATTCGTCGACCGGACTTTTTCAAGAGAGTCGTCCTTCTTCGGCAATGGCTGCGTCGCACATGTCTCTATGGCGCATCCGGTCGCCCCGCGTCTCGCCAAAAGGATCGCCGCCGCGGCCGAGGCCGAGGGCATAGCCTGCGTCGAAGGCGGCACCTATGTCTGCATGGAAGGCCCGAAATTTTCCTCGCTCGCCGAGTCGCTCGCCTATAAGGGCGAGGGCTATGACGTCATCGGCATGACCGCCATGCCGGAAGCCAAGCTCGCGCGCGAGGCGGAAATCTCCTATGCGACGATCGCCATGGTCACCGATTACGATTGCTGGCATCCGGGCCATGACAATGTCGACGTCGCCTCGGTCATCAAGATCATACAGGCCAATAGCGGCAATGCCGCGCGCCTCCTGGCTCGCCTGCTGCTTGACTTCCCGGCCGAACATGAGCCCTGTCCCATCGGCTCCGACCGCGCGCTCGACGCGGCCTTCATCACAGCCCCCGAAGCGCGCGATCCGGCGCTTTTGCAGAAACTCGACGCCATCATGAAACGAGTGAATTCATGAACGAACCTTTCGATCTCAAGGCCGCGATCCGCACCATCCCGGACTATCCCAAGCCAGGCATCATGTTTCGCGACATCACGACCTTGCTCGGCGATGCGCGCGCCTTCCGCCGCGCGATCGATGAATTGGTGCAGCCCTGGGCCGGGACGAAGGTCGACAAGGTCGCGGGCATGGAGGCTCGCGGCTTTATTCTGGGCGGCGCCATCGCGCATCAGCTCTCGATCGGCTTCGTGCCAATCCGCAAGAAGGGCAAGCTGCCCTACAAGAAAGTGACGATCGGCTATTCGCTCGAATATGGCATCGACGAAATGGAGATGCATGCCGATGCCGTGCTTCCCGGCGAGAAGGTGATCCTCGTCGACGATCTGATCGCGACAGGCGGCACGGCGGAAGGCGCCGTGAAGCTTTTGCAGACAATCGGCGCCGACGTGATCGCGGCCTGTTTCGTCATCGATCTGCCGGATCTCGGCGGTGCCAAGAAGATCGAAGCACTCGGCGTTCCCGTGCGCACGCTGATCGAATTCTCAGGGCACTGAGCCCAGTCAATAGCTGGCCGGCGTGCCGACCGAAAATTGCGACACGTACCAGCGCGCGAACCAGCGCGTCATCCATGGGATCGGGATGATGAAGATGCAGGTGAGGCTGTAAACAACGGTCCGCCACAGCACCTGCCATCCGGTGCCGTTGAACGACACGCCGCGCTGCGTGCCGGCGATGTTCCGGCACACCCACCTCAGCGTGGCGGTGGTCACCCAGGCCCAGCCGATGATCGTGATGAACGAAACATAGAGGAGCAGGTACCAGCCGATATAGCCCCATACGCTGCCCGTGAAATTCAGCGGCAGCGGCTGCCCATCCGAGCTGATTTTCCCAATCGTCCATTTGATCACGACCCAGCCGAGTGCGGCCTGGACCGGCAGCAAGATCAAAGGCAGATACCGGACATGGACCACGCCGGCATAGCTGAGGAGGCCGATGAGCACGAAGGCCCACCAAATATCGCCGGGCTGGCCGGTGAAGGTGAGGTTCGGTCTTTGCGGCACGCGCAGATGCGCGATGGCCCACCGGTAGAACATCACCGCGACCCAAGGCGCCGGTATGACCAGCAAAGTGCCAATTCCCACGAGAAGGATGCGGCCTAACAGCGACCAGACGCCGAAATCGGCTTCGAGCGGGCCGCCCGCCGCGAGTGCCGGCGGCTGCCCTACGCCACCATAGATGAGGCCCGGCACGTCGCTGGCCTTTTCCCAGCCCGACATGCCATCGGTCCAGACGAGCGTGTCCGGCGTGACGCGTCCCGCCGCGATCAGACCGCGGAATTGAGCCTCCGGAAAAGGCCCCTCCTGCTTGCCCACGGAGGCAAAGAACCAAGCGCGCTCCGACATGCCGTCCCCCCAAATGCGCGAAATTGGCGAACTGCCTCGCCACACCACGCTTGAAGCGAATGCTACAGGCCAAGGATGGAGCCTAGCAATTGCTTTTTCGGATTTGAACGCCTCTCTCGCTGTCGTACGGCTTTTTTTCCGGCGCCTGTGGCAAGCCGAACGCTTCGTCCGCGTGCCTCGTGTCGAATTTTTGCGACCTTGAAAGATAGAAGAATTTAAAACCCGTCCTATCTTTGAAGAAATCATTCATCAAAACAGAAACATAAACGAAAGCTCCGCGACTTTCGCCAGCCTGCGCCGTCTTGCACGCCTTCGATCGACAGTGACAAAATCTGACGAACCGGTATTTTCGGTACCAAGGCAAAGAAATAGAGACCGTCATGCGGGGAACAACATGCTTCAGGATTTTCTGAATTTCGACCGTTACCTCACACCCTCGATCATCCGCATTTTCTATTTCCTTCAGATCGCACTGATCTGCCTCTTCGGCCTTTCCGGGATCTTCTCTGCGCTGACCATTCTCTTTTATTCCTTTTTCTTAGGCCTTCTCATGCTCTGCGAGACCTTGATCGCGATGGCTCTCGGCATTGTCGCCGCGCGCATCGTGACCGAGATCGTCATGGTGCTCTTTCAAAACAACGAACATCTCGCCGCGATCCGTGCCCGCGCGGAAGGGCACTGAGCCCGAGGTTTGCGCGTGATCCTAGGCACTTCAGGCGATTCAAACGTTCTCATCATGGCATCGAAAGGACTCTGCCATGAACAAAACGATGATCGCGCTTACGTCATATAGAGGTCATCCCGGTTGGATGTTTTCATAATTTAGATTTAGGGGGAAATGACATGGGTTCAGCATCAGATGCGCGCCCATCGCGGCGCGCCCTCATCGCCGGTGCCGCCGCCGGCGCGCTGGTTGGCGGTTTTAAATCCGCATCCGCGGAGGAAGCACAGAAAGCCGCGCCAAGCGCTCAAAAGACTTTCGTCTTCGCGCATGGGTCCTGGCATGGCGGCTGGTGCTGGGCCCGCGTCACCGACAAGCTTCGCGCGCAAGGTCATAGATATTTCGCCCCAAGCTATACGGGTATGGGCGATCGCGCCCATCTGCTTAGCAAAGACATCACGATCGATACGTTCATTAATGATATTATCGGTGTCATCAATGCCGAGGAATTGTCGGACGTGATCCTCGTCGCACATAGTTTCGGCGGCGTACCGGCCTTGGGCGTCGCCGACCGCATCCCCGAAAAACTCAAGCACGTCGTTTATCTCGATTGCATCATTCTGGAAAACGGGCAGCCCGCCTTTTCGATCTATCCGCCGAAGGAGGCCGAGAAACGCGTCGCCGCCGCCGAAGCCGCCAACGGCGGTCTGGCGGTACCCGTGCCGAAGAAGCTGACGCCCGTCTGGGGTTTTGCCGAAGGCACGCCCGATTACGATTGGGTATTGCGCCGGCTGACACCGCATCCGTTGCGGAGCTATCAGACGCCTTTGGTTTTAAGGAACCCGATCGGCAATCATCTGCCGCGTACCTATGTGAGCTGCAATGCGCCCGAAAACCCGGTCATCAACAGTTCGCGCAAAATCGTGCGCGGATTGCCGGGCTGGAATGTCGTCGATTTTGCCGGTCCGCATGAAAGCATGATCACCCATGCGGATAGATTCACCGATATTATTCTCTCGGTTTGAAGACATCAGCCTGTTTTCGCCGGCATGATGCAACGGTTTTGAGAAAGCGGATCATGCCCCATCTTGATCGCCGATCGATGCTTGGCATGGCCGCCGCGCTCGCCGTGCCGCGCAAAGCGGGCGCGCAGGCATTGCCGGAAACCATCGCGCTTTGGCCCGATGCGCCGCCCGGCGGCCCAGGCCCCTCAGGCGCGGAAGCTGTCAGTTCCAAAGGATCGCTGACGAACGTGTCCCGGCCGCGCCTCGTCGTCTATCGGACGGCGCATCCGGACGGCTCCGCCGCCGTCGTGATCGCGGGCGGCGGTTACGCGCATATAGAAGCGGGAAATGAAAGCACGCCAGCCTGCCAATGGCTCCAATCCTTGGGTATCACGGCCTTCGAATTGATCTATCGGCTGCCGGAAGACGGCTGGCCGCCGGTCGCGCCATTCCAGGATGGACAGCGCGCCATGCGGATCGTGCGTAGCCGCGCGACAGATTTCGGCATCGATCCGGCGCGCATCGGCGTCATCGGCTTTTCCGCCGGTGGCCATCTTGCCGGCATGACCGCCGTACAGCCGGCAAAGGCGCTTTATCCGCCGGTCGATTCCGCCGACAGTCTTTCGGCACGGCCGGCTTTCGCCGCGCTGATCTATCCGGTGCTGACGATGATGCCGCCCTTCGACCATACGCATACGCGGCGCGAGATTTTAGGCTCGCACCCAAGCGAGGCCGAAAGCATCGCTTATTCGGTCGAGCGGCATGTGAATGCGGAAACGCCGCCGACCTTCCTCGCCCAAGCGGCGGATGATCCGATCTCGCCATTGGACAACAGTCTGATGATGTTTTCAGCACTCCGCGCGGCGAAGGTCGCGGCGGAACTGCATGTCTTCCAATCGGGCGGACATGGATGGGGGCTTGGACGGCCGGGAACCGAGGTCCACGCTTGGCCGGACCTCTTCGCCGCCTGGGCCGAAGTCAATCAATTCCGCTCATCGTCTCCGCGATGACGCCCGCACAAAAGCGCAGGAGCCGTTTGTTTGAAAAACGGCTCCTGTCGGTTTGATATCTTGGAGAAGACGACTCCGGAGCGTTTATTCGCGGCCCCAAGCCACATAGCCGACGGGTGCTTCGACCGTACCAGCCTCGGTCAAGGTCACGAATTTCGACTCCTTGCCGATCGTGTACCAGCCCTTTTCGACGCCGAACGGCAGGCCGGCCACCAGATCGTCCTCGGTCCAGCCGTCTTGGGCGAAAGGCAGCGTCAGATTGTTCATCAGTATGGTGCCGTTCTTACGGGTGTTATGCCGCTGAAAAATCGTCAGAATGTAGCGGGCGCTCTCTTCTGCGCTCTTGGCCATCATTTTCTCCTATAATGTCAAAGCTTTGCTTGATCTTCTCAACCCGCCGCGAGGGCCGGGCCGCCTCGCGGAGTTGAGTTACACCACAAGCAATTTCGAATCCACATCATTTTTGAAAGCGTCATGAAGATGCCATGGGGCCGCATGCAGGTCTGATTTCAGGGGGTGGGAGCTTACCAACTGGCCAAAACGCGCCGCCTTGAACTCCAGGAGGCGATGCCATAAACTGGTCAGTATGACTAGAAATAGCAAAAGCCCGCCAAAACCGAAGCAATTGCGGCATTGGCTCCTGCAAGATGCCAAGGCGCGTTTCAGCGAGCTCGTGCGGCGCGTGCGCAGCGAAGGTCCACAGCACGTCACGGTCCACGGCCGCGACGAAGTCGTCGTCATATCGGCCGAAGAGTTTCGCCGCCTCAAAGGCAGCCAAACTGGGAAGGCCTTGGTCGCCGCCATGCAGACCTCACCCTGCCGCGATATAGAGATCGAGTCGCGGCGCGGCCCCATGCCCGTGCGGGAGGTCGATCTGTGACGGGCTTTCTGCTCGACACAAATGTTCTCTCGGAACTCCGCCGTCCCAAGCCCGAGTCCAAAGTCGTCACGTTCATAACGGCGCAGAAGCTCGACCTGCTTTATGTCAGTACAGTCACTTTCGCTGAAATCCGTTTTGGCATCGAACGCCTCTCCGACGCGGGCCGGCGAGCCGAATTTCAGGATTGGCTCACGCACAAGGTGCGGCCGATGTTCGAGGACCGTGTGCTCGAAGTGACCGAAGACATCATGTTGAAATGGCAGCTTCTCGTAGAAGAAGGCCGCAAAGCAAGGCATACGTTCTCGCAGCCCGATCTCATCATCGCCGCGACCGCGCTTCATCACGGACTGACCATCGTTTCACGAGACGTGAGCGATTATGAAAAGGCGCGGGTGCCTCTAATCAATCCATGGAATTGACAAGCCGTTATCCTCATAAGGCCTTCGGCGCCGCGCGCACGGACCGCTGGGCCGGTTGCCGGAACGCGTGCGGCGCGACCTTCTGCAATTCGCGGCGTATCATCTGGCCGCTTTGACCCGAGCCGGCGTTTTGATCGGAGCCGACTTGGAACTGGCCGATCAGGCTCGACAATTGTTCGGTCTCCTGCGACAGCGAATGGCTGGCGGCTGTCGACTGCTCGACCATCGCCGCGTTCTGCTGCGTCACCTGATCCATCTGATTGATGGCCGTGTTGACTTCGGCAAGGCCGGTCGCCTGTTCTCTGGCGCCGGTCGCAATCTCGCTCACGACGACATTGATGTCGTTCACCTGGGCCATGATCCGCTCGAGCGCTTTGCCGGTTTCGGCGACGAGCTTCACCCCATGATCGACCTGCGCGGTCGAAGCCGAAATCAGGCCCTTGATCTCTTTCGCGGCCTCGGCCGAACGCTGCGCCAGCGCGCGCACTTCGGAGGCCACGACCGCAAAGCCCCGGCCCGCATCGCCAGCGCGAGCCGCTTCAACGCCTGCATTCAGCGCCAGCAGATTGGTCTGGAAGGCGATCTCATCGATGACGCCGATGATCTGGCTGATCTGCTGCGCCGATTTGGCGATGCCGTCCATGGCATGAACCGCCTCGCGCACCACGACGGCGCTTTTCTTCGCATCATCGTCGGCAGCGGCGACCACCTGGCGGGCATGGCTCGCGCCTTCCGCCGATTTCCGGACGGTCGCAGTGATTTCATCGAGCGCCGCCGCGGTCTCTTCAAGGCTTGCCGCCTGCTGCTCGGTCCGGCGCGAGAGATCGTCGGAGGCCTGGGCGATCTCTCCCGTGCCCGATTTGATGCCTTGCGTGGTTTCGGCGATCACCTTCATCGTCTGGCGCAGCCGTGCGACCGCCTTGTTGAAATCATGCTTGAGCTTTTCATATTCGGGTGCGAAGGCCGCATCGATCTGCGAGGTCAGATCGCCGTCGGACAGACGTTCGAGGCTCGCGGCCAAAGCCTGCACGACGGCCTCCTGCTGGCGCGCAAGGCCTTGCCGTTCCGCCTCGTTGCGGCGGCGCTCGGCATCGGAACTTGCCTCCACGCGTTCGCGATCCGCGGTGGCCTGTTCCAGAGCCGCGGCATTATCCTTGAAAACCTGGACCGCGGCGGCCATCGCGCCGATCTCGTCGGATCGTCCTTGGCCTTCGATGGGAGACTGAAGGTCGCCCGACGCCAGTCGGCGCATCGTCAGCGTCAGGCTGCGGATCGGCCGCGACAGCGAAATGGCGAACATGACAAAGAGCACGAGCGACAAAGCCGCGATCAGCGCGGAACCCATGATCGTCACCAGAAGCGTCGTACGCCCTTGGCTGACGATCGCCGATACGTCATCTACCAATTCGAGAAGGCCGATCTTGCGGCCTGAAAAATCCTGCAATGGAAAAGCCGTGACCGCGAAGTTTTTGCCACCATCGCTGACGATTTTCTGAAACGAGCGCCCGTCGATGGCCGAGCGTGCCTCTTCGGGAGTCAGATATGTCCTCGCCGCGAAGGTCGCATTTTGCGTGTGGAACTGGCCATCCATGTCAATCTGGATGGCCAGATCGATATGGTGAGTCTTCTTGACCCTCTCGAAATAGGCATCGGTTAACGGCGTCCCGACATCGACAGTGCCAACGACGGTTCCATTCGCGGCTACGAGCGGAAAGGTCGCCAGACTGCTGAGCGCACGCGTGCGAACTGGCTCGATGCCGGTCTGGGCCTTGCCTTGGCGCAGCGTCTCGACCACCATCCTCCGGCGTCCCGAGAAGTCGTCGCCGAATTCGTTCGGAGAATGGACACGCGCGACGACAATACCCGGCGCCCTGGCGAAGGTGATGAGCTGGATGTTTGCTTCATTCTTGAGCGCCGGCAAGGCGTTGACGTAGCGCTGGATCAATTCTTCGCGGGCACCGCTCGCCACCAATTCGGCGACACCCGGCTCGCCCGCGATTATTGCCGCGACGCTGGTCGAGTTGCGGCTTTGAGCCGCCAATGCGTCGAAAACGGAATTTCCAGCCCGCGTCAGTTCGGCCTCGATCGCATGGTCGACCATATTCGACTGCATGACCCAGGACAAAGTGCCGATCGCCGCGCAGGCGAGAAACACCGTGCCAGATCCGATCGCAGCCAGCCGTTTCCACAGCGGACTGCGGATATCGAGAGATTGGGACCCGCGGGAAAAGGAAGACGTATTGGAAACGACCATGATGATGACCCAGACGAATGCTATTTCGTTCGAATCGATAATGACTTACAAACCTTAAAAAAATTTACATCGCAGGATCGCCCGCACCGGATGTGAGCGTTTCGAGAATGATCGCATGAGCCGATCGCTGCTGCCGCGATGGCCGTCCTGATTCGCAAACCGCACGCGAATGAAGGTTTTTTGAAATCCATATGGATGACATGCGCCGCCCGCATCTCTTGCCGGGTTTATGCCCTCAAGCTATGCTTGATGGATTGGATTAAAATTCATTTATGGGAACTTACTTATGAGTGCCCGCCTGCATTTTTTCCGATGGATCGGTCTCGTTCTTCTATTTGGATGTTCTTTGAATTTGAGCGCATATGGCGAAGAAGCGCGGTATGGAATTTCCGGCTTGAACATCGAAGTGAATCCTTCCGTGCTCAGATGCGATTTTTCGCATTCTCCCGTTTACATGCGTGGCGAACCGCCCAATGCCCAATGCAGGCGGGTCCGCGTCATTGCCGTAAGAGAATTCCGCGGGGCGAGCAGACTCATCGAGGTGTTTTGCGGCGGCCACCGCACGCAGTTTCGCGTCGCCCCTTATCAAAGGACAGAAATGTCCGTCAGAGTATCTTCCGAAGATATGTCTCAATCCGGATCGAGAGAAGGCTGCTATCTTCGCGCAAACGGCAGAAGCATTTCCATCTACTGATCTACCGGGATTTAATTCGCAAATCTGAAATGCATCACATCGCCGTCTTCGACGACGTAATCCTTACCCTCCAGGCGAAACTTCCCTGCCTCACGCGCGCCGGACTCGCCCTTGAACGCGATATAATCGTCGCAGCCGATCGTCTCGGCGCGGATGAAGCCTTTTTCAAAATCCGTGTGGATGACGCCCGCCGCCTGCGGGCCCTTGGTGCCTTGTGGGATCGTCCAGGCGCGGGCCTCTTTCGGACCCACCGTGAAATAGGTGATCAGCCCCAAGAGCTGATAGCCGGCGCGGATAACGCGGTTGAGCCCCGGCTCTTCGAGACCGACGGCTTCCAAATATTCCTTCTGGTCATCGGGAGGCAGGACCGCGATCTCGCTTTCGATCTTGGCTGAGACGATGACGGCGACCGCGCCCTCTTCCGCCGCGCGCTTTTGCACTTCGGCTGAGAAACTATTGCCTTTGTCCGCGGCCGTCTCTTCAACATTGCAGACGTAAAGCACCGGCTTCGACGACAACAGACCGAGGCC
This sequence comes from Hyphomicrobiales bacterium, assembly GCA_015655535.1. Classification (GTDB taxonomy): domain Bacteria; phylum Pseudomonadota; class Alphaproteobacteria; order Rhizobiales; family Beijerinckiaceae; genus Methyloferula. Next base: position 15,763 of record JAATEW010000101.1, read on the forward strand.
CTTGAAGGTCTTCATCTCTTCGGGCTTCACCTCGGCGAGGCGCGCTGGCTTGCCCTCGCGCAGCAGCACGAGGCAGCGCATCATGAGATCCAAGAGTTCCTTGGCTTCTTTATCCGCACCCTTGGCTTTCTTTTCGAGCGCGCCAGCGCGTTTCTCCAGGCTTTCGAGATCGGAGAGCATCAGCTCGGTCTCAATCGTCTCGATGTCGTTGATGGGCGCGATCTTGCCTTCGACATGAGTAATGTCGGAATCCTCGAAACAGCGCACGACATGGGCGATTGCATCGCATTCGCGAATATTCGCCAAAAACTGATTGCCTAGGCCCTCGCCTTTCGAAGCGCCGCGCACAAGGCCGGCAATGTCGACGAAGGTCAGCCGCGTCGGAATGATCTCTTTCGAATGGGCGATTTCGGCAAGCGTCTCGAGCCGCGCATCCGGCACGGCGACGTCGCCGACATTAGGCTCGATCGTGCAGAAGGGATAATTCGCCGCTTGCGCCGCCGCGGTCTGCGTCAGCGCATTGAAGAGAGTCGATTTGCCGACATTGGGCAGACCGACAATGCCGCATTTAAAGCCCATGATTTACTTTCTAAACGACAAATTCATGAGAAAGAACCTCAAGCTCCCTCATGCTGAGGAGCCGCGTCAGCGGCGTCTCGAAGCGCGAGGGAGCATTCCGGGAAAGCCCTCGATCCTTCGAGACGGCTGCTTCGCAACCTCCTCAGGATGAGGGCTTTCTGCCACGCATTAGAAC
>JAATEW010000334.1 GCA_015655535.1 Hyphomicrobiales bacterium
CGGCAGGATCGCCGATCTCTCCGAGCCCTATAATGCCATGACCTATATGGACGAGGTCCATGCCGTCGGCCTCTACGGCGCGCATGGCGGCGGCATCGCCGAGCGCGACGGCGTGATGCACCGCATCGACATCATCGAAGGTACGCTCGCCAAGGGCTTCGGCACGCTTGGCGGCTATATAGCCGCCGACAGCATGATCATCGACGCGGTGCGCTCCTATTCGCCGTCCTTCATTTTCACCACGGCGCTGCCGCCGGCCGTTGCAAAGGCGGCCTGCACGGCGGTCAAGCTCTTGAAAAACGGCGCCGAATGGCGAGCCCAGCATCAGCGCCAGTCCATGCTGACCAAACATGCCCTGAGCGCGGCCGGCCTGCCGGTCATGCCGAACCATTCGCATATCGTGCCGGTGTTCGTCGGCGATGCGGAGCGCTGCAAGGCCGCGTCCGACATGCTGCTCGAACGCCACGGCATTTATATCCAGCCGATCAATTATCCGACGATTCCGAAGACCACGGAGCGCCTGCGCATCACGCCGACGCCGCTTCACACGGATGCGCATATCGTGCATCTCGTCGAATCGCTCGTCGATGTCTGGAAGGCCCTGAAGCTGCCCTTCGTCGTCGAGCCGAAGATCGTGGAATTCAAGCGCGAAACCGCCGAGGCGGTGGATGCCCGTTGCACGTTCCCGGATTTCAAACGCGCCGCCGAATAGGCGGGCGTGCGGGGGATCGCTGAGTTAGGATGAGACTCAATCATCCTGCCGTCATTGCGAGGAGCTTCGCTTCGAAGCAATCCAGAGGCAAGGGCTAGAGTAACGGCCTGAATTGCTTCGCGGAGCCTGTCATCGGGCCGGCGAAGCCGGACCATTGGCTTGCAATGACGATTACGGCTTGGCCTCGCGCGATCAGCGGGCGGCCAGACGGTCGGCGGCCGATTTGCAGGCGCCCTTCAGATCCGCGATATGCGATTGCAGGCAGCTTTCGGCCTGGCCGCTTCCCAGCGCACTGCCGGGGCAGAGCCGGGCGAGATCCTGGCCGCAAAGGTCGTTCATGGCCGATGCCATTGTCGCGCGGCAGGATGGCGACACATTCATATAATTCGAGCCGAGGCAGCGCACGATCTTGCCGCCGCCCGGCGTCATGCCGGTGCAATAGGTCTGGATATCGGTATCGCAGGACTTCGCGACGGCCTGCAAACGGGCCGCGAGGCCATCCGCCGCGACATTGATCGTACCGAGACCGATAACGAAGGCGGCGGCGAAGACGGATGAGAATAAGCGAGATGACATTGTGTGTTTCTTCCCCGGGAACAGCCGTGATTCGTTCGATGCGCCAATTTGTAACGCAATGCGAACGCATGCAATGTGCGAGCCCGCACCTTGTGTTCCGGATTGAAACAAAAGGGAGTGATTCGCTAGGTTAACTTAACGTGAGCAGAAAGGTTGCAAGATTCATGCGACTTGCAATGCTTTTAGCGTCGCGGCTGCAATCAATCCTTGTGTATAGGCGTCCTTGGCATGCGTTAGTATATCTGCGGTTTCGCCGTGCTCGATGACGCGGCCGTCCTTCATCACGGCGATCTCCTCCGCCATGGCGCGCACGACGGAGAGATCATGGCTGATGAAGACATAGGAGAGGCCGTGATCGCTCTGCAGCTTGGCAAGCAGGTCGAGAATATCGGCCTGGACCGATCGGTCAAGGGCCGATGTCGGTTCGTCGAGGACAACGAGCTTCGGTTTCAAGATCATCGCGCGGGCGATGGCGACGCGCTGGCGCTGGCCGCCGGAAAGTTCGTTGGGAAAGCGGTATCGCAGAACCGCGTCGAGCCGGACTTCGTCCAGAGCCTGCGCGGCTCTGGTATCACGATCCGCGCGTGATAGGTGAGGTTCATGCACGCGCAGACCCTCGGTGACGATGTCGCCGATCGTCATGCGCGGCGACAGCGAGCCATAAGGATCCTGGAAGACGAGCTGCATCTTGCGCCGCAGCGGCCGCATGGCCGCCCGATTGAGCGGGCTCAGGTCGCGGTCTTCGAAGCTGATATAGCCGCTCGCCGGCACAAGCTTCAACAAGGCGCGCCCAAGCGTCGATTTGCCGGAACCCGATTCGCCGACCAATCCGAGCGTCTGGCCTTGCCGCAAGGTGACGTCGACATGACCGACCGCTTTGACTTTTTTGGGCGTGGTGAAGAGCCCGCCTCGCAAGGAAAAATGCACGGAGAGATCGCGCGCTTCGAGGAGAACGGGCGCATCTTTTTGCGGCGCGCGGTTCATGGCGCGCGGGGCCGCCGCCAGCAGCATCTTCGTATATTCATGCTCTGGCGCCGTTAGAATCCTATGCGCCGGACCGCTTTCGACGATCTCGCCCGCGCGCATGACATGGATTTGATCGGCGAAACGCCGGACGAGGCCGAGATCATGGCTGATGAAGATCATCGCCATGCCGAGCCGCGTCTTGAGTTCGGTGATGAGGTCGAGAATGCGGGCTTCGACGGTTACATCGAGCGCCGTCGTCGGCTCGTCGGCAATCAGGATCTCGGGATTGCAGGAGACTGCCATGGCGATCGCGACGCGTTGGCGCTGGCCGCCGGAGAGCTCATGCACATAGGCGTGGGCGCGGCGCGTGGGCTCTGGGATGCCGACGAGATCGATCAGTTCGACAGCCCTCGTTTTCGCTGCCGCGCGCGAAAGGTCCATATGCCTTCGAAGCACGGCTGCGATCTGGGCGCCGACGGGCACGAAGGGATCGAGCGCCGACATGGGCTCCTGGAAGATCATGGCGATGCGCCGGCCGCGAATGGCATTGAGTTCTTTGCCAGGCAGGCGGAGGAGATCCTTGCCCTCGAAAAGAACCTTGCCTTCGACTAGAGCGTCAGGCCCCAGCAGGCGCATGGCGGCAAGCACGGTCTGCGACTTGCCAGATCCCGATTCACCGACAATGGCGACCACTTGTCCACGCGCCAGATCGAAGCTCACGCCTTTGACGGCCTCATGCGCGCCGTAGCGGACGTGAAGATCATCGAAGCTGAGGATCGCAGGCTCTTCCATTAGAACATTGTCGCCTTAAGTTGAGTCATTGTCGCGTTCTCATCTTTTGTTTCGACGCATGTCCAAAAAGTCTGCAACTTTTTGGGATCATGCTCTAGGCGCCGCCCACGCCGAGCCGGTCGCGCCAGTTTTCGCCAAGCTGGTTGAGCGCGGCCAAAGTCAGGCCCAAAAACACCGCGGGAAAGACGAGAAGATGGATCGAAGCCTGGATGTTGCGCGCGCCGTCGGCGATGAGAATGCCCCAGCTCGTCAAAGGCTCCTGCACGCCGAGGCCCAGGAAAGACACGAAGCTTTCGAGCAGGATCACGCGTGGCACGAGCACGGTGAGATAGGCGACGATCGGCCCGGCCGCATTGGGAAGAATGTGGCGCCAGAGGATGGCCGGCGTCGTCGCGCCGAGCGCTTCTGCCGCGGCGACATAATCGCGGCGTTTGATCGAGAGCGTCTGGCCGCGCACGATCCGCGCCATGTCGAGCCATTCGACGGCGCCGATCGCGACGAAGATCAAAACGAAATTGCGGCCGAAGACGACGACGAGAACGATGACCAGAAAGATGAAGGGCAGCGCATAGACCACTTCGACGACGCGCATCATGATTGCGTCCACGCTGCCGCCGAGATAGCCGGCCGTTGCGCCCCAGGCGACGCCGACGAAAAGCGCCACGAGCGAAGCCAGAATGCCGACGGCAAGCGATATGCGTCCGGCGATCAGCGTGCGGGTCAAGAGATCGCGGCCATTGGCATCGGTGCCGAAGAGAAAATAAATCTGGCGGATGGGCAGATCGAGATGGAGGCTATGATCGCCCGCGCCGTGGCCGATGATCTTCGCCGTACCGAAGAGATCCGAATGATCGAAATAACGCGCCACGCGCGGATCGACCGGCGCGGGGCTTTTCAGCGTCAGATGCAGCGTGTCGCCTTCGATGGCGTAAGCGGATTCGATATGAAGGCGCTGCGTCAGCGCCGACAGCGACATGTCGAGTTCTTCTGGACTCGGATGCGCGACGAGGGACGGCCCGGTGAGGACATAGTCGCGATAGACGCGATCATAAGCATGCGGCGAAAGCCATGGGCCCAGAAAGCAGGCGAGGCCGATGGCGATCAGGATGGCGAGGCTCGCAATGGTCGAGAGCCTTGTGGTCGAGGGCCTTGCGCCGGGCAGGGTCTCAATCATGGCAGACTCAGTCATGCCGGACTCGTGGATCGACGAGACCATAGGCGAGATCGACAAGAAGGTTGAAGACGATGATGAAGACGGCGACGGTGACAACGGTGCCCATCACGATCGTATAATCGCGCCCGAGCGCCCCATCGACGAAATAGCGGCCAAGGCCCGGAATCGAGAAGATGGTTTCAACTACCACGGTGCCGGTGAGAAGTCCCGCCGCCGCCGGACCGAGATAGGAGAGAACCGGCAGACAGGCGCCGCGAAAGGCGTGAAGATAGATATGCGACGATGGAAGCCCGAAGGCGCGCAAGGTGCGGATGAAAGGCGCCGACAAAGTATCGCGCATGGCGGCCTGGGTGAGGCGCAAGATCACCGCGATCTGCGGCAAGGCCAATGTGAAGACCGGCAGGATCTGATGGCGCCAATCGCCGTCGTCCCAGCCGGCGACGGGGAGCCATCGCAGATTCAATCCGAAGCCGACTTGCAGCAGCGGCGCCACGATGAAGGCCGGCACCGCTATGCCGCAGAGCGTCACGATGCGCGCGAGCCAAAGCACGATCCCATGCGGCCTGATCGCCGCCGCCATGCCGAGCGGCACGCCGACGAGCAGCGCGAAGGCCAAAGCCTCCGCGCCGATCTGCATGGAAATCGGCAGGGCCACTTTGAAAATATCGTTCACGCTGAAATCGCGCCAATGCAGGCTCGGGCCAAGATCGCCATGCAGGAGGTGCCACAGATAGAGCCCATATTGCTTATAGAGCGGCAGATCGAGCCCATAGGCGTGCTGGACGTTCTTCATGATCTCGGGATCGAGCCCGCGTTCGCTGTCGAAGGGACCACCGGGCGCGAGCCGCATCACGAAGAAGGCGAGCGTCACGATTGCAAAAAGCGTGGGGATCGCGGCGGCGGTGCGCGCAAGGACCAGGCGCAGCATGGGTCAGGCCCGGGCCGGCAGATAAATCATTGTGTGGCCGCCGGCGCGATCGAAACATAGCGGCCGGGATGATGATCGATCACATTGGTCTCCCAGCCCTGCACGCGCTTCGCGACGATATTATGCGATTCATAGGCCAAGAGCACGAGATAGGGTTGTTCGGCCAAGAGAAGCGTCTCTGCCTGATGCAGGATCTCCTGCCGCTTTTCGGGAGAGGGCTCGATGGCTGCGGCCTGCATCATGGCATCGTAGTCGTGATTGTTGAAATTCGCGACGTTCAGACCGGGATTGCGGCTTTCGGCCAGAAACAGAAAATTCTGTGCATCGGGATAATCGCCGAGCCAGGAAAAGCGCATGACCTCGAAAGGCGATTTGGAGCGCATAAAAGCGTAGAAGCTCGTCGCATCCGTATTGATGAGCCTCGTTTCGACGTCGATCTGTCTCCACATGTCGGCGACAGCCACC
>JAATEW010000044.1 GCA_015655535.1 Hyphomicrobiales bacterium
CTAGAAGCCGCTCCACCGCTTTGGCCGAGAGGCCGAGAACGCGCCCCGCTTCAGCGCCGGACATGCCTTCATCGTAGACGAGCGTCATCGCGGCGCGCTGGCGCGCTGGCAGATCCTTGAGGGCCATTGCCAGAGCCGCGTGACGTTCGTCGATCTCCATCTTTTCGTCGGCGCCTATCGCCGGATCGATCACATCGAAATCGTCAGGCAGCGCAGCGGGCTTCACCCGGCGGCGATGGTCGATGCAGAGATGGACCACGATCCGGTAGAGCCAGGTCGTGAACCGCGCGCGCCGCGGATCGAAATGGCCGGCCTGCGACCAAGCCTTCACCATCGCCTCTTGAACCAGATCCTCGGCGGTCGCCGCATCGAAAACGAGACGCGATGCGACGCGCAACGCAAAGGGCCCATGCCGCTTCACGATTTCGTCGAAAGCCCGCCGGTCGCCGTCGGTTGCCCATTCGAGGAGTTCCGGATCATCCGCCTCGCCGTAGACACGCGGTCTCAAAGCCCCGGGTCTGCCGTGAATCGTGGCACGGGACGCGACCAGGATCAGGACGGCAACCGTTGCCGGCCACACCATCGCCGCATGTCCAGACCCCATGCACGCCATCCTTTCAATGCGCATCATATTTCGCATCTCAAGCCCGCTCCTGGCTTCAAATCTATCGTGTGCCGGTCAACAGAACTCGGTCGGGAATCACAGTGCTTGCGTCCGAACGTGCGATCGTAACCGGTGCCAAACTCGCCAAGCTTCCACCGGGGCGGCCGAAAAGCTGCTTGAACTTCTCGTTCCAAGTCGGCGCATGATAGAAATCCCTGGCCATGGCAATCCACTCGTGGAACGCGAGCTTGAGCGGGTTGAGGCTGCCGATGGGCTGCACAAGCCCGTAATTGATCGCGATCCGCGATTGCTCCTTGGCGAAGGTGCCGAACATACGGTCCCAGATAATCAGGATACCACCGTAATTGCGGTCGAGATATTCGCCGTTCGAAGCGTGATGGACGCGGTGATGCGACGGCGTGTTGAAGATCCATTCGAGCGGCCCAAGCTTGCCGATGACATCGGTATGCAGCCAGAACTGATAGAAGAGATTGACCGCCAGCATGCCGGCGACCGCCACCGGATTGAACCCGATCAGATAGAGCGGCATGAAGAACAGCCAGCCGCCTGACACAAGATCCGTCGCGCCAAGTCGAAAGGCGCTGGCAAAATGCAGACGCTCCGGCGTGTGATGGACGACATGCGTCGCCCACATCCAACGGATCGTGTGATCGCAGCGATGCATCCAATAATAGGCGAATTCCACGGCGAGAAAGAGCAGGATCACGCCCCAGGCCGTATCGAGCGGAATGGTGAGCGGTCGAAGCGACCAGACGAACAGAGCCAAGCCGCCGATGAGGGCCACCGTGAGGAAGCGGGCCGGGAGCCGCAGAGCATAGACGCCAAGGCTCGCAGCCATTTCCTTCCACGGATAGGCCTCTTTCCTGAGAAGGAGATACCAGGCGATCTCGAAGATGATCCCAACGGCGATATAGGGGAAAAACCGTAGAACGAGGACATGATAGGGATACATGACGGTCTCCGGCCAAGGGCATGGAACGAACACATTCCTCCCTGTTACGGATGAATGCGCCCTACCCCCCGACATAGCTTGGCCGGCGGACCCTATTTCCCCGGTTTCACGTCGATCGCGACGAGCTTCGCCTCCTGCATATGGCCCTCATAAAGCGCATGACGGCCGCCATTGGTGACCACATAAAGCGTGTCCGCATCGTCCCCGGTACGACCGAAAGCGGCGGCCGTGGCGCCGACAAGCGCCTGCTCCGGGCCGCCAATCGTCGTCCGCTTTCCATCCTGGGTGAGCCGCACGACGGAATTCATCCTGTGCGTCGCCAGATAAAGCGTGCCTTCCGGATCGATAGCGAAATCATCGGCCCGCAGATGCTCGGCCAAAACCCGCATCGGACCCGCCTCGCCCGCGGCCGAGAGGCCGATCTCGAAGAGCTTATTTCGGTCGCTGACCGAGATGATAGCGCGATCGTTCCAGACCTTGATTCCGTTCGCGCCCGCCGTCCGCGTGCCGGATACGGGCTTCAATTGATCCTCGATCAGCCAGACGCGCGTTTGCGGCTCCAGCATATTCACCCAATGGATGCGGCCGGTGAAGGATTCAGCAACCAGGAGCCCGCTGCCATCGGGCGTGACGCACATACCGTTCAAAAGCTCGGCGTCCTCTATACCGCACCAGAGCGCGAGTTCGCCGTCTTTCGACACGCGCCAGATCATGCCCGGCGGTTGATGCGGGACGCCCGCCGCGACCCAAAGGTTTTTGAACGCATCATAGGCAAGGCCCGCGATCGGCACCGGCAATTTCGCTAACCGCCGCTGTTTCCAATCCGATCGGTCGATTTCCTCGATCTCGCCTTCGGACTGGATCGAGACGGCGATCATGCCGTCATTGCGGATCGCGATATTTTCAAGCGAGGTGCCCGGCGCCCAAGTGGCCAAAACGCGGCTCGGCAAGGGCTCGAAAGCGCCGCCGTCATGATCGATGTCCATCCGTAATCCTTCTGATAAATATAAGTAAGATCAACGGCCTACAGCGCCGATTGTTCCGGATTTAATTTTCAGCCGACAATCTTCACGACCGTTTTCGTCAGCAATTTCAGTTCCTCAGCCTGAATCGTGAAAGCGGGTGTCAAATAGATGACGCGCCCAAAAGGCCGCACGAAGACGCCCGCCTCGATAAAGCGGCGCTTCAGCGCGTCGAGATCGGCGATTTTCTCCATCTCGACCACGCCGATCGCGCCTTTGACGCGCACACCCCGCACGCCCGGCCTGGCGCGGCAGGGCTCCAGGCCTTGCGTCAAGCTTTGCGAGATCGCCGCCACTTGTTTCAGGCGCGGTTCGCGCTCGAAGAGATCGAGCGAGGCATTGGCGGCGGCGCAAGCGAGCGCATTGGCCATGAAGGTCGGCCCATGCATCAAGGCACGCGCCGGATCGTCGGATAAAAAGGCCTCGAAGAGTTTTGTCCGCGTGATGGTGGCGGCGAGCGCCATCGTGCCGCCGGTCAAAGCCTTCGACAGTGTGATAATGTCGGGAACGACACCTGCTTCTTCGCACGCAAACATCGATCCCGTGCGGCCGAAGCCCGTAAAAATCTCATCGAAGATCAGCAGAAGATCATATTTATCGGCGAGCGCCCGCAGGCGGCGCAAAACTTCCGCGTCATGAAAGATCATGCCGCCCGCGCCCTGCGCCAAGGGCTCGACGATAATCGCGGCGAGCTGATCCGCGTGGCGCGCAACCAAAGCCTCCACCACCGCCAGTTTTTCCTCATCCTCCGGCAGATCGGCGATGATCTGTTCCGGCAGCACGCCCTTGAAATGCGCGTGCATACCTTCGTCGGGATCGCAGACCGCCATGGTCGCGAATGTGTCGCCATGATAGGCGCCCTTGAAGGCAAGACATTTAGTGCGGCCCTTCACACCCTTGTTCAACCAATATTGAACGGCCATCTTGATCGCGACTTCGACCGCGACCGAGCCGCTGTCCGAGAAAAACACATGGGTGAGATCGCCGCGGAGAAGCGCGGCAAGCCGCCGCGCGAGATCGGCCGCCGGCTGATGCACGAGTCCGCCGAACATCACATGCGGCATCGCCTCAAGCTGAGCCGCGACGGCAGCACGGATCGCTGGATGATTATAGCCATGACAGGCCGTCCACCAGCTCGCGATACCGTCCACCAGCACGCGGCCATCGGCCAGATAAATACGCGAGCCTTCGGTGCGCGCGACCGCCAACGGCGGCTGCGCGGTCTTCATCTGCGTATAGGGCAGCCAGAGATGCGGCAGGCCTTGCCACAGCCAATCCGGCGGGTCTTTGCTCATCGGAACGAAAATACCCCAAGTTGCGGGAGGTGGGGCAGAAGCGCTACACCCGCAAAGACCATAACGAAAGCCTCGCCGTGCAAAGCCTCAATCAATTCGCCTTGGACAAGCTCGCGCAATTGGAACGCGTGTCACTGCGCCGCGTGCTCGCCGAGAGCGCCCGCGACGGGCTTTACGTGGAGCGTGACGGGCGCAAGCTCCTGTCCTTTTCCTGCAACGATTACCTCAATCTGTCGCATCACCCGGCGGTAAAGGCGGCGGCCCAGGAAGCGATCACGCGTTACGGCACGGGCGCCGGGGCCTCGCGCCTCGTCACCGGCAATCATCCGCTGCTCATCGAGCTTGAAGAAAAACTGGCACGGCTCAAAGGCACGGAAGCTGCCTGCGTCTTCGGCTCCGGCTATCTCGCCAATTTGGGCGTGATCGCCACGCTGGTCGGCAAAGAGGATCTGATCCTCATCGACCGCTTGTCGCATGCCTGCATCCATGCCGGCGCGCAATTGTCAGGCGCGGCCACGCTCGTCTTCGATCATAATGACATGGATCATGTTACCTCTCTGCTGAAAGCCAATCGCGGCGCCTATCCGCATGCGCTTTTGATCACCGAAGGCGTCTTCTCCATGGATGGTGACCGCGCGCCTTTGAAGGCGCTTTCGGCGCTCTGCAAGGCGCATAATTCCTGGTTCATGATCGACGATGCTCATGGGCTCGGCGTCATCGGCGATGGCCGCGGCTCGGCCGCCGAGGCCGGCTGCGCGGCGGATATTCCGCTGCAAATGGGTACCTTATCGAAGGCGGCGGGGAGTTATGGCGGCTATCTTTGCGCCTCGAAGCCCATCATCGATCTCATGAAGACGCGTGCGCGGACTCTCATCTATTCGACCGGCCTCGCGCCCGCGAGCGCCGCCGCCGCCATCGCCGCGCTCGATATTTTCGAGCGGGAGCCTGAACTGACCCGCATGCCGCTTTTAAAGGCGCAAAGCTTCACGCAGCGCCTCGGCCTGCCGCTTGCGCAAAGCCCCATCGTACCGCTCATCATCGGCGAACCAGAGGCGGCACTCGAAGCCTCGCATCTGCTCGCAGAGGAAGGCTTCCTCGTCACCGCGATCCGTCCGCCGACCGTGCCGCAAGGCACCGCGCGCCTGCGCATCGCCTTTTCGGCGGCCCATCCCGATGCTGAAATAGAACGGCTTGCCGGCGTCATCAGCACACGCCTTGGATTGTCACACCTATGCCCGGCGTCTTCATAACGGCGACAGGCACCGATGCCGGCAAGACCTTCGTCGCGGCAGGTCTGATCCGTGCGCTGCGTGCGGAGGGCCGCAAGGTCTCGGCCTTGAAACCGATCGTCAGCGGTTTCGACGAGATGAACCCTCAAGGCAGCGACCCCGCCCTCCTGCTCGAAGCGCTCGGACGCGACGTGACTTTAGCCGAACTCGAAGCGATCTCGCCTTGGCGGTTCAAGGCGCCGCTCTCGCCCGATATGGCCGCACGGCAAGAAGGCCAATCGATCGATTTTGAGAAAGTCGCGGGTTTTTGCCAGGCGGCCATTGCTGCGAACGACGGTCTCGTGCTGATCGAAGGCGTCGGCGGCATTATGGTGCCGCTCGACGCGCGCTTCACCGTGCTCGATCTGATGCAGCGCCTTGCTTTGCCTGTCATTCTCGTGGCTGGCACCTATCTTGGAGCCATGAGCCATTGCCTTTCGGCGCTGGAAGCGCTCAAGACGCGCAATCTTTTGCCGCGCCTGATCGTGATCAATGAATCGCAAGGCGCGACGGTCACGATGGACGACACGCTCGAAACCCTATCGCATTTTTGCGGCAGCGTGCCTTTGATTGCGCTTGCGCATCAAAAACCGGGAGAGCTTTCAGACAAGCCCTTTAAGGACCTCGTCAAGGCGCTGGGCATCTGATGAGCGATACGCCGGAAGACATTCCCTATAAGCGCGACTTCAACGCGCGGCCAGGCGAACTCATGCGCCTGTCGCCGCGCGTGCGCCGCATCGTGGCGAATAATCCGGGCCCTTTCACTTTCACCGGCACCTGCACCTATATCGTCGGCGAAGGCCGCGTCGCAGTGATCGATCCCGGCCCTGACGATCCCGCGCATATCGCGGCCATTCTTTCAGCCGTTCAGGGCGAGACGATCACAGCCGCGCTCGTGACCCATACGCATCGCGATCATTCGCCCGGCACGCGCCTGTTGAAACAGGCGACCGGCGCCGAGATCATCGGCTGCGGGCCTTACGTACCGGCGCGCGATCTCGCGCTTGGCGAAATCAATCCGCTCGATGCCGCCAATGATCTCGATCACAAGCCCGACCGGCAATTGCGCGACGGCGATGTTTTTCAAGGCGACGGCTTCACGCTTGCCTGCGTCCCGACGCCCGGCCATACGATGAACCATCTCGCCTTTGCACTGGTCGAGGAACAAGGCCTTTTTTCCGGCGATCATGTCATGGCTTGGTCGACAACGATCGTCGCACCGCCCGACGGCGCC
>JAATEW010000145.1 GCA_015655535.1 Hyphomicrobiales bacterium
CAGTACGGCCGCCGGGACGGTCTCATGCACGAGGCCCATGGCTTGGGCCGCGGCGGGGCGCAATTGCTCGCCGCGAAACATCATCTGCAAGGCATTGCCCGTCTGCATGAGACGCGCGACGCGCTGCGTGCCGCCGGCCCCAGGAAAGAGCCCGATCTTGATTTCGGGCAGGCCGACGCGGACCTTGTCGCCATCCGCCATCACGCGATGATGGCAGGCGAGCGCCATCTCGAACGCGCCGCCGAGGCAAAGCCCGTTGATGGCGGCAACGAAAGGCTTTCCGCAGGTTTCCAATTTGCGATAGAGCACCGAGAGGCTGCGCGAGGCCTCGAAGAACATTTTCATCGCTTCGTCTTCGCCGCGCGCGGCGAGCACCAGTTTGTAGGTCTCGGCAATGGCCTGCAGCATGGAGAGATCCGCGCCGCCGGAAAATGTCTCCTTGGCCGAGGTGACGACGCAGCCTTTGATGGCGGGCTCTGCCACGACATGATCGATGACGGAATCGAATTCCAGCATCGCCTCTTCGGTGATGAGATTCATCGAGCGGCCGGGCATGTCCCAGGTGAGTAGCGCGATGCCGTCGGCATCGACGTCGAAGCGGAAGTTTTTGAGGTCCATAGGCTTTCCTCCGCTTTTTCTGGTCCTAGAACATCAAACTTTCAACCGCGTCATGGCCGGGCTTGACCCGGCCATCCAGGCGCCGTCTGGCGAATTGTGCCTGGATGCGCGGATCAAGTCCGCGCATGACGCGCCAAACGATTCCAGGTTAAAGCCCACCGTTTGATCCACTTCTAAACCCGCTCGATGATCGTCGCCGTGCCCATGCCGGCGCCGATGCACATTGTGACAAGCGCGATGCTCTTGCCGCTGCGTTCCAATTCGTCGAGCGCGGTGCCGATCAGCATGGCGCCCGTCGCGCCCAAGGGATGACCCATGGCGATCGCGCCGCCGTTCACGTTGAGCCGCTCCGTACCTATGTCGAAGGCCTGACAGAAGCGCAGGACGACGGCCGAGAAGGCCTCGTTCACCTCCAACAGATCGATGTCGGAAAGCGCCATGCCCGCGCGGCGCAAAACCTTTTTCGTCACGTCGATCGGCCCCGTCAGCATCAAGGCGGGCTCGGAGCCGATCGAAGCAAAAGCACGGATTTTGCCGCGCGGCTTCAAGCTCGCTGCCACCCCCGCCTCTTTCGAGCCGATCAAAACGGCGGCCGCGCCGTCGACAATACCCGACGAATTGCCGGCATGATGGACATGCTTCACGGCCTCGATCTCGGGATGCGCGTCGAGCGCGACGGCGTCGAAACCGCCCTGCTCGCCCATCATGACGAAGGCGGGCTTCAGCGCCGCCAGCGACTGCATATCGGTTGAAGGCCGCATATGTTCGTCGCGGTCGAGGATCAGCATGCCGTTGATGTCACGCACCGGCGCGATGGCCTTGGCGAAATAGCCCTGCTCCCAGGCCGCTGCCGCGCGCTGTTGCGATTGCACCGCATAGGCGTCCACATCGTCGCGGGAGAAGCCATATTTCGTCGCGATCAGATCGGCCGAAATGCCCTGCGGCATGAAGTAGGATTTGATCGCAATGGCCGGATCAACCGGCCAGGCGGCGCCCGAGGCCGCGAGGCCGACGCGGCTCATGGATTCGACGCCGCCGCCGATCGTCAGATCGTGCTGGCCGGCCATGACCTGCGCGGCAGCAAAATTGACCGCATCGAGGCCCGAGGCGCAGAATCGGTTGATCTGCACGCCCGGCACCTGGTCGCCATAATCGGCCGTAAGCGCGGCCGCCCGCGCAATGTCGCCGCCAGCTTCCCCAACGGGATCGACACAGCCCAAAACCACATCGTCCACAAGCTTTGTATCCAGCCCGTTGCGGGCCTTGAGCGCCGCAAGCACGGTGGCGGCCAGGCCCAAAGTCGAAACTTCGTGCAGCGCGCCATCCGGCTTGCCGCGCCCGCGCGGCGTGCGGACATGATCGAAGATGAACGCATCCGCCATGACCATTCTCCCACCGGAAACAGGCGCCTTGCCTAAAATAGGCGGCAATCACGATTTGGGGAGGCTTGGCCGCCCGAAACCGGCATGGAGCCTTTCGGTTCTGATAGAATCAGAACCGACAGGCTCCAGATTCAGCTTTTGCCGCGTTTTCTTCACGCGAACCGGTATCCGCTTCGCTCGAAAACGCTTTGGCCTTCTCCCCTAAACGGACCGCTCTGCTGGGCCTTGGAGCAGTGCTAAGGGAGCGCTTCAGATCCAAGATTGTCCAGAGGCCATCCGCATGAGCAAGATCAAGGTCGCCTATCCC
>JAATEW010000031.1 GCA_015655535.1 Hyphomicrobiales bacterium
ACCAGGTCGGTGCCCATGACCAGCAGCACCATGTCCAGCCCCACCAGGCCCACCCGCAGCTGCGTGCAGCGCAGGAGTTCCTTCAGTACATATGCTATCGTGTGATGCAGTTCTAGTACAGACTCACCACATTACTCCACACATCTCAGACAGCCTTGTTTGGGCCGCCAATAGGTCCTAAATGGCATACAACAGACCTCTGTCCCAATCGATTTGTTTCCTGTGAGAGGGTGATGCAGATCCACCTTGAGGCCAGGGAAGGTGGAGCCATCCTGCTTTTGCTGTGCAGGTCGTCCAGGCGCCCTCCCTGTACCGGGCAAGACCTTGTCAGCTACCACTTACAGTAGTCCAAAGCTGAACGCTGGCTGGCAGTGCCAGGCAAAGACCGTCATTCATCGCGTGGCTGCGAGCATTGGCGAGCGGATCGCTTTCGTCAAGGATCGCAGACCGCCTTCGGCGGCGACCCAGCTTCGATGGGTCGTCATTGACAAAAGCGCATCCGCCTCGCCGAAAATGCCAGCCATCAGATGAATGGCGAAATCTGAGTATGACGCGAAGGGAATCGGCAAAACATCTAACGTCTCAAATGGCAGGAGGCATGTTGGGATTCCTCGACTGGACAGCCGTGGGGCAAGCCGGCCTGACCCGCTAGACGCCGCTACGCTTTCCAGCGTTCGGCCGCCGCTTCGTCCTGATCCTTGGCGGCGACCCAGTCGCCCGCGCTTTGATCTATAAGATGCTGCTTCTTCCAGAAGGGCGCGCGGGTTTTCAGATAATCCATGAGAAAGGCCGCGGCTTCGAAGGCCTCGGTGCGATGGATGCTCGTCGTGACGACGAGCACGATCGGCTCGCCCGGCTTGATCTTGCCGAAGCGGTGGATGACCAGCGCGCCTTGCAGCGGCCAACGGCCACGCGCCTCTTCGACGGTGCGCAAAATCTCGGCTTCCGCCATGCCCGGATAATGTTCGATCTCAAGCGCCGCGAGCGTTCCACCTTCGTCGCGGCAAAGGCCGGTGAAGGTGACCACGGCGCCGAGATCCGTGCGGCCTTCCGTCAGGCGCTGCGCCTCAGCCACCGCGTCGAATGTCTCGGCCTGCACGCGCACGCTGACCTGGCAAAAATGCGCCGGATGAGTCACGAGGTCAGCCTCCGGTCATCGGCGGAAAGAAGGCGATCTCGCCGGCTTTGCCGATGAGGGCATCGTGCTTCACATGCGCCCGGTCGATCGCGACGCGCACCGTGCCGGTCGAGAAGGCTTCCGCATATTCCTCGCCGCGATGACTCATCCAAGCGACAAGCTCGCCGACCGTTTTGATCTCGGCCGGCAGAGCGATCTCCTCTTCGGCCTTGCCGATCTTCTCGCGCACCCAGGCGAAATAAAGCGCTTTCATTGCGACCCGCTCATTCTTCAATCACATGCTTCAATCCGGCGACGAGATAATCCCCGCCCGTGTAAAGCGTCAGCAAAGCCGAGAACCAGAGTAAGATAAGCCCTGTTGTGGTGATGCCGCCGATCGTATAGTCGCCCGCCGAGCCCGCGATCAGAAAGCCCAGCGCAACGAGCTGCAGCACGGTCTTCCATTTGGCGATCCGGCTGACCGGCAGAGGCACTTTGAGTTCGGCCAGGAACTCGCGCAGGCCGGACACCAGAATTTCGCGGCACAGAATAATGATCGCAGCCCAGATCGAATAGCTGGCGATCGTGTGATTGGCGACCAGCATCAAAAGCACCGCCGACACGAGAAGCTTGTCTGCGATCGGATCGAGCATGCGGCCCAAGGCCGATTGCTGCGACCAGGCGCGCGCTAGATAGCCGTCGAGGAAATCCGTAATGCCCGCGACGATGAAAATGCCGAGCGCCAGCCAGCGCATGAAGAATGTGTCCGGCCAGAACAGGCAGGCGACGACGAAAGGCACCGCCAGCATCCGGCCAAGCGTCAGGATATTGGGCAGGTTCCAAGACCGGGACGAGCCGGAAGAGAAGCTTGTAATGGCCATGATCCGAGGGAATAGGTTCGACGTGCATCCGTCAATAGAAGGGGTTGGCTCGGCTTGAGGCAAAGTGCCTCGCTCACGTCTGCCGGTCGTGGAAGAAGTCATAGACCAGTTTGGCGGTGGCGGCATTGATGCCCGGCACTTTTTCAAGGTCTGACAAGGCGGCGCGGGAAATGGCCTTGGCCGTCCCGAAGGCGTGGAGCAGCGCGCGCTTGCGGGCGGGCCCGATCCCTGCGATCTCTTCGAGCGGACTTTTGGTGAATTCTTTCTTGCGTTTCGCCCTATGGGTGCCGATCGCGAAGCGATGCGCCTCGTCGCGCAGGCGCTGGATGAAATAAAGCGCCGGATCGCGCGGCGACAGACGGAAGGGCTCGCGGCCGTCGATGTAAAAGGTCTCGCGTCCGGCATTGCGGTCGGGCCCCTTGGCGATCGAAACGATGGTGACGCCCCTGACGCCAAGCTCCTCGAAAATCTTGTGGGCTGCTTCGAATTGCCCCAGACCGCCGTCGATCACGATCAGATCCGGCTTTTGCGGAAAGGCAGCAAATTCAGTTTCCTCGGACTCGGCATCCTCACCGATCAGCGCGGTTTCCTGTTCGACATCGGCGGCTGGCGACGCGCTTTCCTCTTTTAGGAGCCGCGTAAAACGCCGGCGCAGGACTTCGCGCATCATGCCGTAATCGTCGCCGGGCGTGAGTTCCTCGCCCTTGATATTGAAAGTGCGGTAATGGCTCTTCATGAAGCCGTCCGCTCCCGCGACGATCATGGCGCCGACCGCATTGGTCCCCATGATATGGGAGTTGTCGTAGACCTCGATGCGGCGGGGCACTTTTTCGAGCCCGAAAGCCTCGGCGAGCGCACAGAGAAGCTTTTCCTGCGACGCGCTTTCGGAGAGCTTGCGGCCCAAAGCCTCGCGCCCGTTATGCGCCGCGTGCTCGACAAGCTCCTTCTTTTCGCCGCGCTGCGGAACCGCGATCTCGACTCTATGCCCGGCGCGCGCGCTCAAAGCCTCGGCAAGGACGGCATGGTTTTCAATTTCATGCGACAGCAGCACGAGGCGCGGCGGCGGCATGTCCGAATAGAATTGCGCCAGAAAGGCGTCGAGCACTTCGGCGGGCTCGAAGCTTTTATCGGCACGCGGAAAATAGGCGCGATTGCCCCAGTTCTGATAGGTGCGGAAGAAGAAGACCTCGATGCAGAACTGTCCGGCCTGATCGACGATGGCGAAGACGTCGGCCTCTTCGACGGTCTTCGGATTGACGCCTTGCGCGCCTTGAATGGCCGAGAGCGCCGAGATGCGGTCGCGCAATCTGGCGGCGCGTTCGAATTCGAGAGTGTCGGCGGCAAGTGCCATCTCTTCGGCCAGCGTATCGCGCACCGCGCGGCTCTTGCCCGACAGAAAATCATGCGCCTCGCGCACCAGTTCCGCATAATCCTCGGTGCTGATCTCGCCCGTGCAGGGCGCCGAACAGCGCTTGATCTGATAGAGCAGGCAAGGCCGCGTCCGGTTCTCGAAATAGGAATCGGAGCAGGAGCGCAACAGAAAGGCGCGCTCCAGCGCGTTCAAGGTGCGGTTGACGGCCCAGACGCTGGCGAAAGGTCCGAAATAATCGCCCTTGCGGCTGCGCGCGCCGCGATGCTTGGTGATCTGCGGCGCCAGATGATCCTTGGTGAGAAGAA
>JAATEW010000424.1 GCA_015655535.1 Hyphomicrobiales bacterium
ACTGGATCTGAATCGCGCTGTCGAGCGAATTGGCACCGAGAAGCTTCTCGATATAGGCCGAATTGCTCTCAAGGGACTTCTTCGAATAGTCGGTCGCCTCGGCGGCGATCGTCTGCAGACCCTTGGCGAGGGACGCAGCAGCGGTGGTGGCCGCTTCCAGTTGCTCTTTGCCGAATTTTTGGAACTCGTCGAAATTGGTAGCCATGGTGTTCCTCGTCGGATTGGACCTGAAATGTCAGGACGGCGGATCGGCGGGCCTGCCGATCCCTGCAATTTAGTGCGCTGCACAAATTCCGTCAAGAGCGATTTTTTGCACTGCAACAAGTGCCAATGCGAGACGATTGCGCAGATTCTGCTCTATTGCCTTAACCAGCAGGTAACCCAAGCGAATTAGCGTCTGTCCTGAAGCCGTGCTTTGGCGTGGCCCGTATCCCCCGCGGATCAAGGACAGATTTGTATGTTCAAGCGTTGCGTGACGGTTTGCCGCAGATCTCCTCTTTTGGCCTTAGCCGGAGCAGCGCTTTTCATCTCCGCATGGAATGTGCCCACGGCGCAGGCACGGCATTGGCATCATGTCCGGCATTTCCCGCACGTCTATTTTTCGCAGCGCCATTTCTTTCAAAGGCCGTCCCACCGTCACGCCGCGGCCGAGTCCGGTCCGAGGGCGGCCGCGATCGTCGTCGACGGCAATTCCGGCCGCACGCTCTACGCGATGAACGAAAACGAATTGCGTCACCCGGCCTCGATCACCAAGGTGATGACGCTCTATCTCCTCTTCGAGCAATTGGACAAAGGCCGCTTCAAGCTCGACAGCGAGATTCCGATTTCCAGACATGCCGCGGTTCAGGCCCCGACCAAGCTCGGCCTTGAGCCTGGCGACACGATCAGGGTCGAAGACGCGATCAAGGCCATCGTGACCCGCTCGGCGAATGACATTGCCGTCGCGGTTGCAGAGTCGATCGGCGGCGACGAAGCAAGTTTTGCCGAAATGATGACCCGCAAGGCGCATGCGCTTGGCATGACCCGCACGCATTACGAAAACGCCTCGGGCCTGCCGAACGATGACCAGGTCACGACAGCGCACGATCTCGCGCTTCTCGGCCGTGCCATTCAGGATCGCTTCCCGCGCTACTATCGCTATTTCTCGACGCGGGTTTTCTATTATGCCGGCACCGTCAGCCCGAACCATAATCATCTGCTCGACCGCGTCGAAGGCATGGACGGCATCAAGACCGGCTATACTCGCGCCTCGGGCTTCAACCTTCTGACCTCCGTCAAGCGCGACGGCCATTATATCGTTGCCGTCGTGATGGGCGGCTCAAGCGCCGCTTCGCGCGACCGGACGATGGCCGGGCTCATCGAACGCGAAATCGACGAAGGCGCAACGGTCCGCACAGCCGCAGCGATCAGCGAGGCGCCGGTCGCCGTCGCCAGCCTCGAGCGTCGCGAGCGCGAGGTTGAACCGGCGCCCACGCAAACGCCCACGGCACAAGTACCCGCCCCGCAGGCGCCCGACGTGCAGCCGCCGCTGCGTCCCACCCTGAAGCCGCAGCCTCTCAAGAGCGAGGCCAAGACGGATGCCAAGACCGAGTCATTGTCAGCTCCGGTTCAAGTCGCCTCCGCCGCCCCCGAGGCTCCGGTCGAGAGGCCGCGTCCCGCCGTTGTCTCCGGCGCGCCTAAGCCGATGCCGGTCGAAGCGAATGCGCAACCAATGGCGATCGGCCGCCACGCCGCGCTCGACGGATCGACGACGACCTCCCTGCTGGCGACGGGCAGCATCCCTTCGGCGACGCCGTCCACGATGCGCTGGGTCGTCGGGCCGCAGCCGGTGGCCGTCAAGGATCACGCTGGCGAGCCGCAAAAGACAGCGAAAGCCGAACCTGCCGCCTCGGCGCCAATGGCTGAGAAGGCAGCTGATGCCGCACGCCCGGCCATCGCACATAGCGGCTGGATGATCCAGATCGGCGCCACGGACGATGTTGCCAAAGCCAACGAACTTCTCGCGCGTGCCAAATCACAAGGCCATCGCGCGTTGAGCTCCGCCCAGCCCTTCACCGAAAAGGTGCAGAAGGGCTCCGAGACGCTCTATAGGGCGCGCTTCGCCGGGCTTGAAGAAGATAGCGCCGAACTCGCCTGCAAGGCTTTGAAGCGGTCCGGCTTCTCCTGCTTCGCCACCAAGAATTGAACCGGGGACGGCGTCCCCGTCACCGAGTTTAGAGCACAGCCTGAAACGTAGCGTCCGTAGAGTGGAGTTTAAACATGGCGACGCAAGAGGACGTCCTTGGCCTGATTGACACGAGCCGCCAAGTCCGTCGATCCCCCATGGTCCGGGTGGAGTTTTTGCATCAGCGCGCGGTGCGACTGGACGATCGCCTCGCGCGGCGCACCCTTTTGAAGTCCAAGGACCTGATAGGCCTGATCTTCGGACATCGCGCCGGAACCCTGTCCGGTGCCACCGCTTTGGCTCGCGTGGCCGTCACCCTCACCTGCCGCACGCCAGCCGGGAAAGCGGCGGTCGAGATAAGCTTCAAGTAGGCGCGCGCCTTCGAGATCGTCGGTGAGACAAAGCCGGTAGACGGCCTCGCACTCCGGCCGCGTCAGATCGTCGAGCCATTTTCCTTCATCTGGCCCCGCGAGGATAAGACCGCGCATCTTCCCGGTTTCATGATCGAGCTCCATCTCGATCATCGCCGAGCGCACGCGCGAGGATTGGTTTTTCGTCCCGCGTCCGACCGAACGAAACCACGACATGGGCGAACTCATGGGCATGCCGCTGACGCCGAGCAGCCAGAAGCCGAACACGCCGAGCGCGATGGCGAACCCCAGGCGACCGAGCAGCAGAAGGCCCAAGGCAGCGGCGAGCGCCAGGAGACCCCCAGCCTGTTTGAGAAGCCGCGCCAGGCTCGCCGGATTGGCGCGCGCGAAGGCCTTCATCGCGGCGAGCGCGATCCAGAACCCCAAAATACCCAGCAAAATATAAGGCATCGCGCGCTGGGTCCTCAAATACTCATGGCGTTGACGAGAGTGACGATCATTTTTGTCTTTATATCGACGTATGATCTCGTCCGAAAACTCTGCAATTTTTCGGGATCATCATGCTTAGCCGATCTGCGCGAGAAGCATCTGCGCCGGCGTGGATTTATTATTTTGCGCGATCCTTTGAAGCGCTGTCTTGCCGCCCGCGGCATACGCCGCCGCCGCGCCCAGAAGCGCCGCGAGACGTTCGGGCGCCGACAGATCGAAGCTCGCGTAAGCGCCGCCCGTCAGCCGCGCGATGTCGCGGAAGCTCCGCTCGGCCTCGGCGTCTTTGCCTTCCTGAAAGACGAAGGCCTTGACGCCCAGAAGCGCCAACTCGCCGGCAAGCCCCGCGATCGTATCGGCGCTTTCCTCCATGGCGTCGCCGACGAAGACGAGAACCCGCACCTCGCGCCGCCGCGTCTCGGCCGCGACGTGCTTCAGCACCTTGCCGATTTGCGTCGTGCCGGCGCGGACATCGATCTTCGACATAAATTCGGCGAGCTTGCGCCCGGCCGGCACGAAGGGCGATGCCTTGCATTCGCCGAAGCCACGGAAATAGACGAGCTGCACGTCGAGGCCGCCGAAAGCCGCCGCCGTCTCGAACATGCGGCCTTGCAGCGCCTGCGCAAGATCCCAGGTCGGCTGCCGGCTCATCGTCGCATCGAGCGCGAAGATCAGGCGCCCGCGCGCCTCGGCGGTTATGATCGGAACGCTCGCCGCTTTCTCGAGAAAAAGCTCGACCTCCGTGCGCGGCTTTGCGCTCGACGAAATAAGATTCATGTCGTCCTTAGTTTGCTTCACACGCTTCGACCTGAGGTTAATTCTCAACCATCCTATCAGATTGCGGTTTTACGGCGGAACGGCAATCGGATTTGGATAATGAAAGCTTTCGGTGCCGTTCGCTTAAGCTTTGCAGCATCAGTCTTTCGAATCGGCAGCAGCCGGATGCGCCGCCGTGGACGCGTTTGAAAGAACGATCCGGAGAAACAAAAGAATCTCGATCGTATAACGATAGAAGAGCCGCCGGGGTTCACGCCACAGCCGATAGAGCCATTCAAGCCCGGCCTTGCGCATGAAGCCGGGCGCCCTGGCCTGCTGCCCGGAAACGAAATCGAACAGAGCGCCGATCGCGAAAATTGCCGGCACTTGCAGGCGGTCGAAATGATCGAGAATCCACTGTTCCTGCTTCGGGCAACCCAAAGCGACGAGCAGGATATCCGGCTTCAAGGCATTGATCTCCGCGATCACCTCGTCTTGCCCCGACCAGAGCGAATAGCCGTCGCATGTGCCGGTGATGTCGACCTGCCCCATCTTGGTGAAGGCTGCGGCCGCGCCTTCGACCGAGGCTTCGGTCGAACCCAGAAGATAAAGCCGCGAAGGCCGCGTGCTCTCGCGCAGCAGGCGCGGCATGAAATCCGTGCCATTCAAATTCTCGGCGAAATCGCTTTTGAGCGTAAGCCGCCGCGCCAGCGACAGCCCGATCCCGTCATTCAGGATGAGAACGGGCGCCGCCGACAGACGCTCACGCAAGGGCTGGCAGGTCACGACGAAATGAGTGTTTGCGAAGAAGACGGCAATCTTCGGCCCGCCATCCAGGCTCGCTTCTATATGCCGGCGCGCGCCGGCGAAATCGCAATCGCCAATCGCGAAACCGCCGATCCGAACGAATTTTTCCGGCAAGAACTGCCTCCAATTCCAGCCGTCTGCGAGAGGCTGCGTGCCCGGTCAGATGGCGTCATATTTCACGATGTGCCAAGGCTCCGCTTGCGCGCCTGCCACCCACTCCTGCCAGGCAGGCAAGGCCATGACAGCTTCCATATAGGAACGCGTCGCGGGGGAAACCGGCGCATCGTAAGCGCGCAATCGCTCCACGACAGGCGCGAACATGGCATCGGCCGCCGAGAAAGTCCCGAAGAGAAAAGCGCCGCCCGTGTCAAAGCGGGCTCTGGCATCCGCCCAGGCCGCCTCAACGCGGATCAGATCGGCTTCGGCTTCCGGCGTGAGTTCGCGTTTCTTGACGGCGCGGCGAAAGATCGTCGGCAGATGCGACCGCAATCCGGTGAAGCCCGAATGCATTTCAGCTGAAAGCGACCGGGCGTACGCGCGTGCCGCGGGGTCTCTCGGCCAGATCGCGAGAGCAGGGAAGGATTCTGCGACATATTCGATAATCGCAAGCGAATCCCAAACGGAAATATCGCCATCATGCAGCGAGGGGCATTTGCCGGTCGGCGCATAGCGCAGCATGGCCGCGCGGGTTTCCTCCTGCGCCATGGGGATCGTGATTTCCTCGAAAGGGATCTCGAAATGCCGCAGCAAGATCCAAGGCCGGAACGACCATGAGGAATAGGCCTTATTGGCGATGACGAGTTTCAGCCCCATGCGACGGCCCTGAATTTCAGCTTGGCCCCATGGCCGAGATCGCCTTCGTGTCGCGCATTCTCGCATAGATGACAAGCGACAGGCAGATGATGCCCGCGAGATAATAGAAGAACCAGTCTTCGACACCTGCCTGCTTGAAATAAAGCGCGATCGCCGGCGCCGTGCCGCCGAAGATCGAGACCGTCAGCGCATAAGGCACGGCAACGCCTGTCGCCCGGATCGAGGTTGGGAAAAGCTCCGCCTTCACGATGGCATTGATAGATGTATAGGCCGCCGTGAAGAGCCAGGCCGCTGCGATCAACAGAAAGGCGACGAATTCCGACTTCGTTTCGCGCAAGGCATAGAGAATCGGCACGGTGAATAGAGTTCCGGCAATGCCGAAGAAGATGAGCAGCGGCTTTCGCCCGATCCGGTCCGAGAGCGCGCCGTAAAGCGGCTGCAGCAGCGAGGCGAAGACGAGGCTGCCGAAAATGATCAGCGTAGTCTTTTCTTCCGACATGCCGGTGCTGAGATGCACATAGGTCTGCATATAGGTCGTGAACGTATAGAAGGCGGCCGTGCCACCAGCCGTCAAACCGATCACGAGAAGCACTTCGCGCGGATAGTGGAGAAGTTCGCGCAAGGCGCCATGCTTCAGTTTTGTTTTTTCCTTTTTGAAGGCTTCGGTTTCCGGCAGGTCTTTCCGCATGATCGCGACGAAGACCGCGAGAAGTGCGCCGATCGCAAATGGAATGCGCCAGCCCCAGGCCTTGAGCTCTTCGGGCGTGAGAAAAAGATTTTGGAGGACGAGCAATACGACGATGGCGATGAGCTGTCCGCCGATCAAGGTCACATATTGAAAGCTTGAATAGAAGCCGCGGTTCGGCGGATCGGCAACCTCGCTGAGATAGGTGGCGCTGGCGCCATATTCGCCACCGAGGCTAAGGCCTTGAATGATCCGCGCAAGGCCGAGCAGCACGGGCGCATAAAGGCCGATCGTCGCATAGGTCGGCGATACCGCGATCAGGAGCGAGCCGAAGCACATGGACCCGACGGAGACCATCAGCGACAGGCGGCGTCCGTAACGATCGGCGAGATAGCCGAACAGCCAGCCGCCGAAAGGCCGCATGATGAAAGGTGCCGCGAAAAGCACCGCCACCTTGAATTGCCGCGTGACCGGATCCGAATCCGGAAAGAACGATCCGGCGAAATAAAGCGAAAAGGCCGTATAGGCGTAAAAATCATACCATTCGACGAGATTGCCGGCGGAGCCCAGAAAAATCGCGCCAATGCGCCGCCGCATGTCCGCGTAATCCTTGTCCCCCGACATGCCAGTCTCGCCCCGCCCTTATCGTTGGGTCTATTTCCGCATAAAATAGATTTTAATGAAACCCCACCTTCGACCGCGGATCCGTCGATCAGACCAGATGTCAGGGGCCAGGAAAGAGCGCGTCGGTCTTGCCGGTCATGCGGTAGGCTACAAGGCCGATCCATTCGTGAATGGCAAAATTCAACATCGTCAATTCATCGAGCACGGCCGCCGTCGGCTTGAAATCGCGCGCATCGCCATAGGTCAGAAAATCGACGGGGTAAGGCGTCACGTCGAAGCCGACATGGCGGAAAATGCCCATGGCGCGCGGCATATGCCAGGCGGAGGTCACGAGCAGCCAATGGTCTCCCGGCTTCGGCGCCACGAGATCGCGAGTGAAAAGCGCATTCTCCCACGTATTGCGGGATGCCTCATCAAAGCTCATCTGGCTTTCCGGAACGCTCAAGGCGAGCCAGAGATCATGGACACCCTTGGCTTCGCCCTGCACGTCCCGCGTCAGACTGGCTGAGCCGCCGGTGAAGACGAGCCGCGCCTGCGGGTAACGCCGCGCGAGTTCGACGCCCGCCGTAAGCCGCGCCCCGCCCGTGATGAGAGACGGCTGCCCGCGTGCCTCCGTCAACTCCCCGTCGAGGGCCCCGCCGAGCACGATGATGCCGGTCGGCGGCGTCAGATCCTTGGGCGCCACAGGAAAACGATCCTCGAGCGGCCGGGTCAGCAGCCCGCCTAAAGGCGAGAAACAGCAAATCACCAGTAAGGAAACGCCGATGCTGGTGACGACCCGGCCAAGACGGAATCCGAGAAGCCAAAGGACGAGGCCCGCGAGGCTCAACAGAACCATGAAATTGACCGGCGCGAAAACGAACCAAGCCAATTTGGAGACGGTGAAAAACATATGGGGCGATCTGGTGAGGCGGGTTAAGACAGGCGAAGGCGAGAGACGAAGAAAGCGGGGCTCTGCGTGAAACGGCTATGACGCGGCGGTTTCACGATTCCGCGTCCGGGTCGGCATCCGGGGCTTTTTCCGCGTCGCTTTCATCCTCGGCGGGAATGGCATAAGTGCCGCCGAGCCAACGATGCAGATCGACGTCGGTGCAGCGTTTCGAGCAGAAGGGATGCGTCTCCAAAGTCGCGGGCTTGCCACAAATCGGGCAAGGGCGCGCCTTCCATGCCGCCCCATCGGGCGCCTCGGAATCACGCGGCGGCTCGCCGCCGGCGGAACCGAGGGCCTTCTCATTCATCGTTTTAACCTGCGTTCAGATAGCTTCAAGAAATTGGCTTAACCATCTGTTTAACATAAATATTAAGAGCTTGTTGATGTTCAGGCTCAGGTTCGGGCTTCGGCCAGAGCCGGCTCGCCATGCCAGGATACGAAGGTAGGAAACCCCTCCCCTGCGAGCAATGACATGGTCTCGTAAAGCGGCAATCCGACGACGCTGGAATAAGATCCAATCAGCTTCAAGGCAAAGGCGCCGGCAAGCCCCTGGATGGCGTAGCCGCCGGCTTTGCCGCGCCATTCGCCGGAGGCGAGATAGGCCTCGATTTCGGGTCGCGACAGGCGTTTGAAACGCACCCGCGTCTCGACGAGCTTATGCCGTTCGGCGCCATTCGGCGTGACGAGGCAAAGGCCGGTATAGACCCGATGCGCGCGGCCGGACAAAAGCCGCAGACATTGGTCGGCCTCGTCCAGAATTTCGCATTTCGGCAGGATGCGGCGGCCGACGCAGACCACGGTATCGGCGGCAAGCACATAGGCGCCTGAGAGTTCCGGCCTTGTCTTGGCCATCCGCGCGGCGACGGCTGCCTTTTCATTGGCGAGACGCTGGGCCAGCGTCCGGGGCAATTCGCCTTTCTTGACCGATTCATCGATGTCGGAGGGCATGAGCGCGTCGGGTTCGAGCCCGATCTGCTGGAGCAATGCGTAACGCCGCGGCGAGGCCGAAGCCAACACGAGTTTGGGACGAGAGGCGATGCGGTCGCCCGTCACATCAAAACCCTCCCCGCGGGGCCCAGACTTTTGGAACCATGGTCACTTGAACCGATAGGTAATGCGACCTTTGGTCAGGTCGTAGGGAGTCATTTCAACCAGAACCTTGTCTCCGGTCAAAACGCGGATGCGATTCTTGCGCATTTTTCCCGCCGTATGAGCGATGATTTCATGCTCATTTTCAAGCTGAACGCGAAACGTCGCGTTTGGAAGCAATTCGACAACAACTCCTGGAAATTCAAGCAGTTCTTCCTTCGACATTTGTATCCTTGTAGAGGCTGCTCCGTTGTTTGGCTAAAACCCGACGCAAAGCGGCGGGTTGACGCTCATAAAACTCAAGAGACTGGGATTTGCGGGTGACCCTAGAGCATGCTGCGAAAAAGTTAAACGACTTTTCCTCAGCCGTGACATCGAACCCGATGTCACGCTTCGACCGGCTCCAGAAACGATATTTAAAGTCCATAGGTGCCGGGTGCGCCGGCTTATCATCGTTTTTATGGCGCGGGCGCGGCTGGATGCAAGGCCTGAGTGATTGCCGCATCCCGCGCTTGCAATGTCTTGTAGCGGCGGATGGCGATCGGAATCGTCGCTAGATAAAGCAGGCTCAGGGCGACGAGCATTTCCATCGGGAAGGTCGCGAGCAGAAGAATCGTGACGGCAATGCCGAACAAAACAACGATAACATATTCGCGCGGAATCCGGCCGATCTTCTTGCCGGAGAAATGCGGAATGCGGCTCGCCATCAAAAAAGCGACGAAAAGCACATAGAAGATCTCAATCGGCACGACATAGGGCCCTTTCGGAAAGGGCAGCACCGAAAGGCTGAGATAAAGCGGCAGAAGGCCGACGATCGCACCGGCCGGCGCCGGCATTCCGGTGAAGAAATGCGTCTGCCAGGCGGGCTTCGCCGGATCGTCCATCATCACGTTGAAACGGGCGAGACGCAGCGCGCAGGCAATCGCGAATACAAGCGCCGCGAACCAACCCAGACTTTTGATCTCGTGCAGACTCCAGAAATAGAGGATAAGTCCTGGCGCCACGCCGAAATCGACAAAGTCCGCCAGGGAATCGAGTTCGGCGCCGAAGCGCGAGGTGCCGCGCAAGGCCCGCGCGATGCGCCTGTCGAGACCGTCGAGCACAGCCGCGATGATGACCGCGATGACCGCCGTCTCGAATTGGCCTTCGATGGCAAAACGGATCGCCGTCAGCCCCATGCAAAGCGCGAGCAAAGTGACGAGGTTCGGCAGGATGATACGGATCGGCACGGCGCGAAACCGGCGCTGCCGGTGGCGGTCGCGCGCCGAAAAGCGGACGAACCCGCCTGTTCTGCGCGCAGGCTGTTCCACTGAAGCTTTGGCTTCGCCTTCGGCCGGCTCATCCCTGCGTTGGGAAACAACTTTCACGAGGCGCGCTCCAATCCAGCCGCAACATAGGCAGCCCGCTCGAAACCAGCAAGCTTCAGCTCAATCTGCAAGCTTCAGCTCAATCTGAAAGTGCGCCCCGGCTCCGCGCCGTTCAGATCGGCCAGCACGGTCTCGCCCGCGACGGCTCTGGCGCCGACGCCGACCAGCGGGCGCACATTCGGCGGCATATAGACATCGACGCGCGAGCCAAACCTGATGAGGCCGAACCGCTCGCCTGCGGCAAGCGTCCCACCGACCTGGACGAAACAGACGATCCGCCGCGCGATGAGGCCGGCGATCTGCACCACGCCGAAACGCCCGGCGGGCGTTTCGATGATCAGGCTGTTTCTCTCATTGTCTTCGCTCGCCTTGTCGAGATCGGCGTTGACGAAGAGCCCCGGCTTATAGGCGATCTTGCTGATCCGGCCGGCCACCGGCGCGCGGTTCACATGGCAATCGAAGACCGACATGAAGATCGAAATCCGCGGCATGGGGTCGGTTCCGAGGCCCAATTCCGGCGGCGGCGTGAAGAAACCCACCTCCGACACCGTGCCGTCGGCCGGCGAAATGATGAGACGGTCGTCGAGCGGCGTGAGACGCGCCGGATCGCGGAAGAAATAGGCGCACCAAAGCGTCAGCGCCAAGCCGATCCAGCCGAGCGGCGCCCAGACCCAGCCGAGCACCACGGCGGCCACAGCGAAAGCCGCGATGAAAATATAGCCTTCCTGATGAATCGGCGTGATCTGGCGGCGAATAGAGTCAATGACGGACATGAAACAGATGATCCTTCGGTGGGACGTCTCAGGCTAGAGCATGTCGCGAAAAAGTGTGAGCGGTTTTTCGCGCAAGGCATGCTCGCCATTTTTGAATCTAGATCATCTTATCTGCTTTTGGGTGAGTCAGCCTAAAAGCAGGATGATCTGGAGCAATTTGACGGTTTGCGGAATGGGCGGCCACGCTGTTTGCGTATCATTTGCCAGTCTGGATTGAGCGTGTGCGCGGAACACGCGAACATCGACGTTTACCGCTCCGGGAGGGTGTTCTAAACACGCTCATATTTTCGGGCCATCCCGTGGCAACGGAGCAGATTATGTTTTTCAAAATTTTAAATGCGTTCTTCCTTTGTCATATTTTTGTGTCGCTCGCCCTTTCCCCCGCCTTCGGCGAGCCGAATTCGCCGCAGGGCAGCGACGCGGCTGCCGACAAGGCTGCGCAGACCGCATTTTTTTCATTTCCGCGTGCCGCCATGCTGGTCGAGGCCCCCGAGGAAAAGTCTCGCGTGAGGACTTATGCCGGCAATGCCTTATGGAGCAAAGAAGCCGCAACAGACGGAGAAGATTTATCGGGAGATTCAATCATCGACGTGGACGTAGATCTTCCTGCTGAACAGCTCAAAGCGCACGTCCGCTTGCAAAAGAATGGCGATGCGGCTCTCCCCGCTTCGCATCTCATCGAAGTGACGTTCACAGCCGCGCCTGAAAGCGCCACCGGCGTTCCGGCTCAAATAAAAATCCCCCAAATGCGCGCCATGAATGCACCAAATGGCACAGCCTTATCCGGAGCCGTCACCGAAATCAGCGAGGGCAGATTTTTGATCGCTCTGAGCAATGAGCACGTGGCATCCAACGTCGAATTGTTAAAGTCTCAGAGTTGGTTCGATATTCCGCTCAAGTTCCCCAATGGCCGAATCGGAAAATTGACCTTCGAGAAAGGCGCTGACGGCCAACGCCTGATCTCCGAGGCCGCCGATCACTGGCAGACGCCTTGATTTGAGAATGCGCCTTGAACGCCTACCCCGACGCCACTTCCTTGTCGCGATCGAGATCGAGGTCCTCGATCTCCGGCATCAAGGAAGGCTCGCCTTCAACCGACTTGCGCGGGCTGACGCCCTCGGCCGCGGCCGCGCGGCGCAACACTTCTTCTGCCGCCATGACCTCATGCTGGCGATTCCACATGGCGGCATAAATGCCGTTCTGCGCCAGTAACGCCTGATGCGTGCCGCGCTCGGCGATCAGGCCCTTGTCCAAAACCAGAATCTCATCCGCATTGACCACGGTCGAGAGACGATGCGCGATAACAAGCGTCGTGCGGCCTTTCGAAATGCGCTCCAGCGCATCCTGGATCTCGCGTTCGGTGAAGGAATCAAGCGCCGATGTCGCCTCGTCGAGCACGAGGATCGGTGGCGCCTTCAAGATGGTGCGGGCGATCGCGACGCGCTGCTTTTCGCCGCCCGACAATTTGAGGCCGCGTTCGCCGACTTGCGTGCCATAACCATTCGGCACGCTTTCGATGAAATGATCGATCTGCGCGAGCCTTGCCGCTTCGCGCACCTCGGCATCGCTCGCCTCCCAGCGCCCATAGCGGATATTATAGGCAATCGTGTCGTTGAAG
>JAATEW010000050.1 GCA_015655535.1 Hyphomicrobiales bacterium
CATGCCTCCGATCCGTCTGATGGCAAGGTCGCCTTTCTCATCATCACGGATCTCACCCAACAATATCAGGCCGAGCAAAGATTCGAGGCCGCCTTCAATGCCAATCCGGCGCCGGCGATCATCTGCCGCCTGTCCGATCTGCACTATGTCAAGGTCAACCCCGGCTTTCTCGAAATGACCGGCTATATGCGCGACTATCTTATCGGGCGCTCAGCCTATGAGATCGACGTGCTCTCGCAAGCCTCCAAACGCGATCTGGCGATGGAACGTTTGAAGGAGAATCGCACCATTCCGCAAATGGAGGCCGCGGTTCCGCTCCCCGGCGGCGGAAAGAAATTCGTTATCGTCGCGGGCGAACCGATCCAACTCGGTGACGATGCCTGCATGCTGTTTACCTTCGCCGATCTCGATCCGTTGAAAGAGACCGAACAGGCCTTGCGCCTGAGCGAAGAGCGCTTCTCGAAATCGTTTCAGCTTTCGCCCGTGGCGCAGGCGATCACGACGTTAAAAGAGTTCAAGGTCACGGAGATCAATCAGGCCTTTCGCGATCTCTTGGGATATGCCGAGGATGAAATCATCGGGCGCAAGGCCACGGATCTTATTGTTTGGGACGATAAAATGGGCCAGCGTCAGATCGAAGCTGCTTTCGAAAAGACCGGCTTTATCGACAAGGTCGATCTCAAGATCCAAACGAAGACCGAGGTGGCGGCCGATTGCCTCGTATCCGCGGCGAGTGTGACGATCGGCGGCGAGGCCTGCGTCCTTTGGGTTATTCAAGACATAGCCGATCGCAAGCGCTCAGAAGACGAACTGGTCGCGGCGATCGAAGCCGTGATGGAAGACACCTCCTGGTTCAGCCGGACCGTCGTCGAAAAGCTGGCGGGGCTGCGCCGCGCGACAAAGCCCTCGTCTCATTCCTCGACCGAGCTTGACGAACTGACCAATCGCGAACGCGACATTCTTGGTCTGATCTGCCAAGGCCAGAGCGACGACGACATGAGCGCGAGTCTCGGTCTGTCGCCGAACACGATCCGCAACCATGTCTCCTCGCTGTTTCGCAAGATCGGCGTCAAGCGCCGCGCAGCGGCGGTCATCTGGGCGAGAGAGCGCGGCGTCAGCGGCCGCGACGCCGGGCTCCGGCTCAAGCCCAAGCGCGCAAAGGCTCAAAAGCTGGCGGAAAAGTGAGAGCTCTACTAGCCGAATTGGTATTTGCTGATCTTGTCCGCGGGGGCTGAGGCATGATGTTCTCACACGTCACTTGACGCTGAGAGTCATTCTTTCATGGCATACCGCGGACGCTTTCATGGAACTCCTGCCCAAATCTCAGAGCTTTACGCCATCTTCTCCATTGGTTGAGCCGGTCGAGATGCCGTCGCTTATCTTGGTGGTCGAGGACGAAGTTCTGATCCGTATGATGGTGGCCGACACGCTCGCCGACGCGGGGTTCCATATCGGCGAGGCCGCCAATGGGCGGTCTGCACTGGAGGCGATCGAAGCCGCGGGCGAAGAGCTGCGCTGCGTGATTCTCGACGTCGGCCTGCCGGATGTGAGCGGCGAACAGCTCATCGATAAGATCAGGGTCTTAAGACCAAACATGCCGATCATCGTCACGACCGGTTATGACACGAATGAGCTGCGGCAAAAACTGCGCGACGATCCGCTCGCCCGCATTCTAACGAAGCCCTTTCAGCCCGAGATGTTGAACGTGATTCTCCGGGGATGGGGTATCACCGCGTGATCTTCTTATGGCCGAGCTTCAAAGGTTAGGCACAACATTAGAGTTTGAAGCTTCTTTTAACTTCTGGGAGGGAAAATTTTTCAGACGGCTTGGTCAGAGTGGGCTCACATCAGGTGAGGTCCGATGACTAAGTTGGCGAAGCCCGAGCAAAGTTACCCTATGCCGGCTGACGAAGCCCTGCGGCTTGCGGCATTGGCCGAATATGTCGTCGTGGACACGCCTCCTGAGCCCGAATTCGATCATATCGCGGAGCTTGCCGCCGATCTCTTCGATGTGCCGATCGCGCTAATTTCCTACGTCGAGAAGGATCGCCAATTCTATAAAGCGCGCATCGGGTTTGATGCGATTGACAGCGCTCGCGATGTGTCCTTCTGCGCGCATGTGCTCGTTTGCGACGATGTCATGGTGGTTCCGGACGCGCGCATGGACCCGCGTTTCAAGAACAACCCTTACGTCATCGGCGAGCCATTCGTCCGCTTCTATGCGGGCGCTCCTCTCATCACTGCCGACGGTCACAAAATCGGATCCATCTGCGTCATCGATTCGGAGTCGCGTCCGCTGCTGACCGAACATGAAAAAGGCATTCTCAAAAGCCTTGCGACGCTCGCCATGGATCAGCTCGAACGGCGGCGCGTTGCCATTTTGAAGCAGGCATTCTTAAGAATGGCCGCGGCGACCTCCGACGCCATCGTATGCTCGAACGAGGACGGCCTCATCACCTTTTGGAATACGGCCGCGGAAGACATGTTTGGCTATTCCGCGGCCGAGGTGAAAGGTTGGCCGCTCGAAACGATCATTCCTGAATTTCGCGCGACCATCAAAGCCGAAAGGGAGGCCGCGCATTGGACACCCGAACGGTCTTCGCTCGGCAAGGCGATCGAGATCACAGGCGCGCGGAAAGATAAGACTCTATTTCCCGCGGAACTCTCGCTCACTTTTTGGAACGATGGCGAGGGCAGGCAATTCGGCGCGATCATACGCGACGTTTCGGAGCGCCATCGCGCTCAGGAACATTTGCGCTACCTGACCCATTTCGATCGCCTGACCGCGCTTCCCAACCGGGTCCGGTTTATCGAGGTGATCGAGGAAGAGCTTCGCGGCGCGGCCATTTTCTGCGTTCTGAAGATCGGACTCGACAAATTCAAACTGGTCAATTCTTCGATCGGCATGGCCGGCGGCGATGTCGTGCTGCGGGCGGCTGCCGAACGGATCGTTCGCACCGTGGGGCCCGATGCTTTCGTCGCGCGCATTGGCGCTGACGAGTTTGGGATCTTGCTGCGGGGCAAGGATTCGCATCGTGCCAAATGCGTCGGCGAGGAAATCCTCGCCGCGATGAACGAGCCGTTTCACGCCCATGGATCGACCAGCTATCTCGGCGCCAGCATCGGAATCGTATCGAGTTCCGGGCCGGCGGATTTCGACAACACGGACGCGGTTCTGAAGAGCGGTATGCTCGCTCTTTTGCACGCAAAAAAAGAAGGCGGACGCCGGCTTGAACTGTTTAGGCCGTGGCTCAGCCAGCAGGCCGAAGAGCGCCGCCAGCTTGAAGACGAATTGCGGCTTGCTTTTGCGCGCCGCGAGCTGGAGCTCTATTTCCAGCCGCAGGTGCGGGTAGGCACAAGGGAAATCGTGGGCGCCGAGGCCCTCTTGCGATGGAACCATCCGGAGCGCGGTCTTCTCCTGCCGGCAGCCTTTCTGTCGACCCTCGAGTCGAGCGAGATCGCCGTCGATGTCGGGATATGGATCATCAATGCCGCCTGCGCTTTCGCGGTGGAGCTTGTCCTGTCCGGTCACATGATCCGCATGGGCGTGAATCTGTTCAGCGCCCAGCTTCGCGACGAAAGTCTGGATATGCTGGTCGGCACCGCCCTTGCGACCCACCGGCTGCCCGCCAATTTGCTCGAACTTGAAATCACCGAGACCACAATGCTCGGGCTTCATGACGGCGTGATCGATTCCTTACGCAAGCTGCGCAAGCGCGGCGTCAGCATCGCCTTCGACGATTACGGGACGGGCTATGCCTCTCTGAGTCTGTTGAAGCGCTATCCGTTGACGCGGTTGAAGATCGATGTGGAATTCGTGAGGGGCCTTTTAACCGATCCGGACGACGCGGCGATCGTGCGGGCCGTACTCGCGCTTGGCCGCAGCATGGGATTTCACGTCATTGCCGAAGGCGTGGAGACGCCGCAGCAGTTCGGAAAGCTGATCGACTTCGGCTGCGAAGAAGTGCAAGGCCATCTTTTCGGCAGGCCCATGCCTGCGGCGGAGTTCTTGAAGCTCTTGGAAAAGGGCGCTGCTTCCCAGGTAGCCTGAGTCGAGAACCGGCCAAAAGCCCCGTCCCACAGACGTGGGGCAGGGCGAGACCGGTGACGGCGCTGGCGATGATCGCTGCCTATTGATTCCTGTTGGGATTTTTCTGAGCCGGGCCATTCTTCGACCCGGCCGGGCCTTCGACGCCCGGTGCGCCGCCCGAAGGGTTCATATTATTGTCTTTGGCGCTGCTGCGATTTTTCTGAATAGCGGTGCTTGGATTGACGTTGCCGCCGGTCGCAGGACCCGACGTATCGCCCATGTTTTGATTTGAATTCTGCGCGATAGCGACGCCGCCGAGAAACAGCGAAGCCGTGGCACAGAGGGCCAATGTACGAATGCCCATTTAGATCCTCCTTGGTTCCAATCCTTGCCATAGCCGAACGGCCGTTTGCGGATTTGGTTTCCTAAATTTTTGCCGAAAGCCATTTGTCGCGACCGTTATGAAGGCTATCTCCCGAGCGCCTTAATGCTTTGTTTCAGCGGAGCTTAATGGGCTTGGCCTCCATTGTTGTTTCGCCCCATGCCCTACAGCCTGAATTCACGAGAAGAGTGACCGGCACTGCGCTGAACAACTTACTTCGCATCCGCGTTATGGCAGCGATGCTTCTTTGGCTCGCGAACGAATAGGAAAACTCCATGGCTCAAATGGGTAAGCTCTCTGACGAGCATGTCTCGGCCGGTGGCTGGGGTGCTTTGAACGCAGCGGAGCAGCAACTCGGCAAGCAGAGGATTCTGCTGAGAGGCAACCGGGTGCTTTTGTCGATGAACAAGCCGGGCGGTTTCGATTGCCCAAGTTGCGCCTGGCCCGACCCAAAGGTGCCGCATGTCGCCGAATATTGCGAGAATGGCGCCAAGGCCGTCGCATGGGAAGCGACCAGAAAACGCACCACGCCGGAATTTTTCGCGCAACACACGGTCGAAGAGCTCAAGACGTGGAACGATCATGAGCTCGAAGATAACGGCCGCCTGACGCATCCGATGCGCTACAACGCAAGCACCGACAAATACGAGCCTGTCGATTGGGATGTGGCCTTGCGCGAGATCGGTGCCTTCGTGCGATCGATCGATCCAAATCGCGTCGAACTCTACACTTCGGGCCGTACGTCGAACGAGGCGGCTTTTCTCTGGCAGCTTTATGGACGGTTGATCGGTACCAATAATTTCCCCGATTGCTCCAACATGTGCCACGAGACGACCTCCGTCGCGCTGCCCGAAAGCATCGGCGTCGGCAAGGGCACGGTGGTGATGGAGGATTGGCATCATTGCGATGCACTCTTCATCATTGGCCAGAACCCTGGCACGAACAGCCCGCGCATGTTGGGCAATCTGCACGACATGGCGCGGCGGGGCATCCCGATCGTCACCTTCAACCCGCTGCGCGAGCGCGGGCTCGTGAGATTTACCGATCCGCAAAATCCGGTCGAAATGCTGACCGGCGCGGGCCAGGACATCAGCTCGAATTTCTTCCAGCTTCGCACCGGCGGCGACATCGTTGCGCTGCAAGGCGTGTGCAAAGTCGTGGTCGAAGCCGACGACGCCGCGAAGGCGGCGGGGGCCAAGCGCATCCTCGACGTGGCCTTCATCGAAGAGCATACGCATGGGTTCGAGGCCTTCGCCGATTATGTCCGTTCGCTCAGCTGGCAGCAGATCGAGCGCTATACGGCCTTGACGCGCAAGCAGATCGAGCAGGCAGCCGACATTTATATGAAGGCCGAGCGCGTCATCATCTGCTGGGGAATGGGCATCACCCAGCATCGCCATGGCGGCGATGCTCTCCAGCAAATCGTCAATCTTTTGCTCTTGCGCGGCAATATCGGCAGGCTTGGCGCGGGCGCTTCGCCGATCCGCGGCCATTCCAATGTCCAGGGCGACCGCACGGTCGGCATTTATCAGAAGCCAAAGGAACCCTTCCTTTCAAAAATGGACGAGGTCTTCGGCTTTCATAATCCGCGCGAAGGCGGCCATGATACGATCGAATGTTGCGAAGCGATCCTGCGCGGTGAGGTCGATGCTTTTCTCGGCATGGGCGGCAATTTCTTCCGCGCCATTCCGGACTTTGACCGCGTGACGGCAAGAGTGCCGGGCATCAAGCTCACGGTGCAGATCGCCACCAAACTCAATCGCAGCCATCTGATCCATGGCCGACAGGCCTATATTCTGCCGGCGCTCGGGCGCACCGAACTCGATCTCCAAAACGGCGTAAAGCAGACGGTGACGGTCGAGGATAGCTTCTCGATGGTGCATGGTTCGAGCGGTCTTCTGACGCCTGCGAGCGAATTTTGCCGCTCGGAGCCTTGGATCGTCTCTGAACTGGCGAAGGCGACCGTCGCGGATCGCGCCTCTGTCGATTGGGATGCCTTCGTCGCGGATTACGGCCTGATCCGCGATAAGATCGAGGCCGTCTTCCCCGATCAGTTCGAGAATTTCAATGCGCAGATTGCGCAGCCCGGCGGCTTCCATCTGCCGAATGGTGCGCGGGAGCGCGTGTGGAATACGCCGACGGGCAAGGCCAATTTCCTTTTCGAGCCCGGCATGATGGACGAGGATGACGATGCGCCCGAAACGCCGCATCTGCAATTGATGACCGTGCGCAGTCACGATCAGTTCAATACGACGGTCTATTCGCTCAACGATCGCTACCGCGACATCGTGAACGAGAGGATGGTCGTCTTCATGAACGAAAGCGACATGGCGGAGCTCGGCCTTTCGGCCGGGACATTGATCGAATTCACCTCGGCCATCGATGACGGCATCGAGCGGCGCGCCAGCGGATTCAAGGTTGTGCCTTTCGACGTTCCGAAGGGTTGCTGCGCGGCCTATTATCCGGAGACCAATAATGTGCTGCCTCTGTCGCATCGCGACGCGCGCAGCAATACGCCGGCGGCGAAATCCGTGCCCGTGACGATCAAGGCCATGCGGCCTCTGGAGCCTGTCGCGGAGCGCGAGCTTGAAACGGCGGACGGCTACTCGCCCTACGCGCCTATGGCCGTTCCGATCGCCTGATACGAGATGCGTGGTCGCAACACATTCATCAACATGTCATCAGCGGGCTAGCGCCCGCTGATGAAGCTTTCGGGTGTGCCATCCGCCGGATTGACGAAGATGATGTCCTTCGGATCGCGGCGCGGCGTGTCGATCGATAGAAACACGACCGGGCCTTCGATGATCGCCGGCAGCGCATGGACCGTGCGCTTCTTGAAGAACAAAAGCTGGCCTGGCGCGAATTCTCCGCCATTGTCGGCGCTGCCCATCCAGAACGTGCCCTTGCCCGACAGCACATAGAGATATTCGTCGCTCTTCTCGTGATAATGCGGCGGGGTTTCTCTGTAGACGCGGAAGATGCGGGCGCTCGCCTCCTCCTCATTGGTCAGATAGGTGTCGAGCAGCAGCGTGTCTGCCGAGGCGGGAAAGGCTTTCGCGATGTCGTAGACGTCGAAGCGCCCGAAAGCCGGGCCCTTGCTCTGTGCATTCATCGTGGCGATCTCCTTGCGGGATTACGGTTCTCATTTAAGATAGGTGCGAAAAGCCGGACGCCCAGCGCATGAGTTGGGTGGAATTGGCGTGGCTCTTGCCTCGCGGTGCCGCGAAGCCTGGCGACTTAACTTGGGGGAACGAATGCAAAAGGCCCACTTGCTCATAGCGATGACGATGGCGGTCGCCGGCTTGTCCGCGCGCGCGGCGGAGATACCGAACACGGTCGCTGTTACAGATGAAACAATCGTCCTCAAAGTCCGGGCCGAGGGCGCGCAAATCTACGAATGCAAAGCCGATCCGGCCGGTGCGATGACATGGCAATTCCGCGAGCCCATCGCGACTTTATTGGTGGATGGCAAAACGGTCGGACGGCATTTCGCCGGACCGAGCTGGGAAGCGGCCGACGGCAGCGCGGTCGTTGGCAAAGTCATCGGAAAGGCGCCGGGCGCCACAAGCAAGGACATTCTCTGGCTCAAATTGAATGTCTCGGACAAACGCGGCGACGGTCTCTTGAAAGATGTCACGACCGTGCAGCGCCTCGAGACCCATGGCGGCAATTTCGAAGGCGCCTGTTCGGAGGCCGGCGCATTTCACGTCGAACCCTATTCAGCGGATTATGTGTTTTTGAAAAAATGATATCTTCCGCTCTCAGCTTGCGAAGCCGTATCGCACGAGAAGCGGGAGGATGACGGCGGTGATGAGAGCACCGAGGCCAAGCGCAATCCCGCTATAGGCACCGGCCGTCTCATTGAGCTGGAGCATCCGCGCCGTGCCGAGGCCGTGCGCGGCGGTGCCGATGCCGAGCCCGCGCGCGCGCCAATCCTTCACGCGGATCACAGACATGACGGGCGCGAATAGAATGACGCCGGCGAGGCCTGTCAGCAGCGTGAAGGCCGCCGCCAGCGACGGCTCGCCGCCGAGCTGCTCGGTAATGCCCATGGCGACGGGCGTCGTGGCGGAATGGGCGCCAAGTGCGAGAACGATCGGGCGCGACGCGCCAAGCCAATG
>JAATEW010000179.1 GCA_015655535.1 Hyphomicrobiales bacterium
AAGAAGGGCTCGAAGATCTTATCCTTCACCTCGGGCGGAATGCCCGAGCCATTGTCCTCGACATCAACGGCAACATAATCGCCCGGCACCAAAGATTTTTCGTTGAAGACGGCGCAATCCTCCGGCGTGATATTGCGCGTGCGCAAGACGATCTGTCCGCCATTCGGCATGGCGTCCCGCGCGTTGACGATCAGATTGACGATCACCTGCTCGAATTGATTGAGATCGGCTTTGACGAGCCAGAGATCGCGGCCATAGCGCAGATCGAGCGTCACTTTCTCGCCGACGAGACGCAGGAGAAGCATCTGGAGATCGGAGAGCACGTCGCCGAGTTGCAGAACCTGCGGCCGTAATGTCTGGCGGCGCGAAAAGGCCAGAAGCTGACGGACGAGGCCTGCCGCCCGATTGGCGTTCTGCTTGATCTGCATAATGTCCTGAAAGGACGGATCGGTCGGCCTGTGATTGGCCAGCAGCAGGTCCGAATAGCCGATGATCGCCGTCAGAACATTGTTGAAATCATGCGCGACGCCGCCGGCGAGCTGGCCGATCGCCTGCATCTTCTGCGACTGGGCGAAATTTTCCTGAAGCGTTCTCTGCTCGGTCGTGTCGAGTGCATAGACGGTGGCGCCCGCACCGTCGCGTTCTTCCGACGGCGACACGAAGAGCCGCGCCGAATGCTGGCCCTCGCCTTTGAGGCCGACATCGATCGGCGCTATGTCGCTCTTGGCTTCGATGGCGGCCGTCACGGCACCCGCGACGGCCGGATGATCGCGATCGAGAACGCCGGCATAGATCGAACGGTCGAAGCCGTTCTCGCCGCGCTTCAGCGCTTCCGGAATGAGCTTCGCGAAAGCCGCATTGGAGCGCGTGATGCGCCCCGACGCATCGACGGTTGCAATCGCAACCGGCGTCGAGTTGAACACCCGCGCGAAACGCACTTCGGCGGCGCGCAGATCTTCCGCCGGCTCCTCGCCGGAGGCGCGGTTCAAAACGAGCGTACGTGAAATGCCGGGCGTCCCGTCATGCGCGAAGGCGACGCGATGCAGGAGCCGCACCGGTATGCTTTGGCCGCCGCGGTTCTTGAGATCGATGTCAAAACGCTCGGTGCGGACCTCGCCCGGACCGCCGACGACGGAAGATAAAAGCGAAGCTCCGCCGCCTGCGACGAAATCCGACAGGCTCAAGCCGCCGGACCCGACTTGCGCGAGGTCATAATCCAGCCAGTCGGCCAGCGTCGCATTCATATAGGAAACGTCGCCATATTGGTCGCAGGAGAAGAAACCCGCCGGCGCATGATCGAGGAAATCGATCGCGTGCTGCAATTCCTGGAACACATTTTCGTGACGTTCGCGCTCTCTGGTGATGTCGGCGACCGTCCAAAGCGTGACACGGCGCCCGCGCGCGAAAGAGAGAGGCCGGACCCTGATGCGATACCAGCCGACCCAGCCGTCGCCCGTCAGGGGCGGGCTGAGGCGCAGCTCCTCGCTATTGCGCTTGCCTTCGCGCGCCGCTTGCGCCAAGCGATAGATCGCCTCGGAGACTTCCGGCGTGCCGGTGAACAGACGTTCGACGGCGCGCAGATCGGCCGTATCTCTCGCGCCCGACAGCGTCATATAGGAATCGTTGGCATAGAGCATTTTGCCGTCGGCCTCGGTGACGACGAGGCCTTCCTGGCCGCTGTCGCAAACGAGCTTTGTGACGTCGTTGCGCGTCGCCTGCCCGGCAAATTGCAGAAAGCCGACGGCATAGGCAAAGAGCGCGAAAATGCCGATGACGGCCAAGAAAGCCAAAAGCCCGATGATGAGATTGGCCGCCTGCTCGCGCGGCAGAAGCGAAAAGGCCGCTGCGATCGCGACGAGAAAGGCCGCGAACAAAAGCACGAGGCCGGGGCTTCCGGAACGTTCCGTCCGGTCGAGGACGGCTGGAATCGGCTGGTCGCTCATGCGGTCACCCACGCCTTTGCGGCGTTCTTCGGACGCAACGTGCCGCCCGTCCGGCGAATCGTCGCCCATCTATAGTCGATTTGGCCCAGATGTACCCCTGTTCCTTCACGGCTTCCGACATTATTTCGAAACCTGACGGGTGCAGGCATGGTCTGCTTTTGATCTGCGTCATCGACGGAGACTAAACCATGCGGGAGACCGATCCTGGCTCCGCGACGGAAGATGCTATAGCGCGTTAAAGAACCACAATATGGTCCGATGGCCCCGCGGCCGGACTTTTTTTGGAGGCGGCAATGAAAAACACCTTGATATTCGGTCTCGCGACGGCCGCTCTCTTCGCCGCTCTGCCCGCTGGAGCGCAGCAGCCCTACTATCCTTATACCACCGTCTATGGCGGGGCAGTGCCCTATTCGCCTTGGGCGCCGGGCGCGCGCGGACCCTCGGCCCAAGAATGGACGCAAGACGAATATCATCATTCGGGCACTCTCGGCCGCATGGGATTGGGTGCAAGCCCATACCATCCGGAAGGCCCCGGCAATGCCGTTTCTCCCGGCCGCTGAGCTTCCGATCCGCTGGCCGGTGGCTCAATCCATCGGCCGGTCATGCTCAAGCTGGGGACGATCTCCGCTTAGAGAATCGTTAACCATTGATTTACCTTGTTTGCACGGATAGCAGAATGTCGTGTTAATGTTATCGTAGTCGAGTTTTTGAGTGAGCCGACCCTATGTTGGGGTTTGACAAGTTTTTCGAGAATAAGACGCTGATGTTTTCAGCGGGCGCTGTCGCATTTCTTGTCGCGGCTCTCCTGATTCTATTCATCTTCCGTCTGGCCTTCGGCCGCAGGCTTCATATGCCGGGCGGCGGCAGGACGCGTCAGCCGCGCCTCGGCGTGGTCGATGCCTTCGATCTCGACAGGCAGCGCCAGCTCGTCCTCGTACGGCGCGACAATGTCGAACATCTCGTGATGATCGGCGGCCCCAACGACGTTTTGATCGAATCGCAGATCGTCCGGGCCGAAGCGCGGGAAGCCGCGCGGCCCCGCGACAAGGAGCCGACGGTTTCGCCCCTATCCTGGCCGGCCGGCCAGGCCCAGCCGCCGGCCCCGCCTCAGCCCTCTACGCCGCCGCCTTCTCTTCCCGCCGAGCCGAAGCTCGTCCCGGAAGAACCTGTCGCAGCTCGGGAATTGCCCCCTCCGCCAGCCCAGACTCCGGCCGTGGCCGCAGCGCCGACGCCAGCAGTTGTTCCGGCCGCGCCTGCAGCGGCACCCACACGGCCGCCTTTCCTGCCGCTGCCCCCCCGCCGGACCACGGTCCCGCCGCCGTCTTTCGGTCCGAAACCGGCTGCCCCGCCACTGGAATCGCCGGCCGAAGGCACGATCGTGACGCCCGGTGCGCGGGCTGTGCCGCCGAGGACTCCGAGCACTCCGCCTTCATTTTTACGGCCGCGGCCCGTGCCCAATCCTACGACAGCAACATCTGCTTCGCCCGGCTCGGCCGCCTCTGGACCCGGAGCCACTGCGGCCCCTCCCGTCGCCGCACCCGCGACACCCGGCCCATCGGCGGCGCCAGCCGTGGCCTCTCCTCAATCCGCCAAATCCGACAAAGCGCCGACGCCCTTGGACGCTCTCGAATCGCTCGAAGAGGAAATGGCGAAATTGCTCGGCCGCAACATGAAGGAGTCGTAGCGCGG
This sequence comes from Hyphomicrobiales bacterium, assembly GCA_015655535.1. GTDB lineage: Bacteria > Pseudomonadota > Alphaproteobacteria > Rhizobiales > Beijerinckiaceae > Methyloferula. Next base: position 3,633 of record JAATEW010000179.1, read on the forward strand.
GATATCAATGCGTTGCACCTCGGAATACTTCGATCGGCAAAGCCCGGCTTAGCCGGTGCGAGCCTCACGGATCCCGATAGACCTTTTCGCGCCGCTCATGGCGCTCCTGCGCCTCGACCGAAAGAGTCGCGATCGGCCGCGCATCGAGCCGTTTGAGAGAGATGGGCTCGCCGGTTTCCTCGCAATAGCCGTAAGTGCCCTCGTCCAGGCGCTCGATCGCTGCCTCGATCTTGGAAATCAGCTTGCGTTGCCGGTCGCGCGCCCGCAGTTCGATGGCACGGTCGGTTTCCGACGACGCCCGGTCGGCGAGATCTGGATGGTTTTCGTTTTCGCTCTGCAAAACGACCAGCGTTTCGCGGCTTTCCTTGAGAAGATCTTCTTTCCATGCGAGCAGTTTGCGGCGAAAATATTCGCGCTGCCGCTCATTCATGAAGGGCTCGTCTTCGGATGGCCTGTAATTTTCGTCGAACGTATCCGCCGCCATCGTGTTGAGTATCCGAGTAACCCAAACGCCGGCCCTTATAGCGAGACGTGCGGCGGCATACAATCATTTCAAACACCGTCAAAGGGCTTATTTGCTTGATTTTCGCGTGGGTGAGCCCTTTCGGCCGATAGACAGGTCCGATTTGAAATCGTTCAAGGCCGGAATCAGGCCATGGCCTTGCGCAAATTTTCGTCGATCTTGTCGAGGAAGCCGGTGGTCGAGA
>JAATEW010000430.1 GCA_015655535.1 Hyphomicrobiales bacterium
GCCGATCGGAACACCACACGCATGAGGCCCATGGATTGATTCTTGATATCCGCCGAGAGGTCGGCCTTGACGAGTTTGGCACCGCGAAGATGCGCTCGCGAGAAATCGCCTGCAATGCGCGCCGACGACAAATCGGCATGATCGAAATTCGTGTCCTGCATTTGCGAAGCAAAAAGCGACGCATTGGAGAGATCGGCATTGGAAAAATTAGCGCCGACCGCCCAGGCCTGATCGAAGATCGCACCGGCAAGTTTAGTACCTGAGAAATTGCTCATGATGAGCCGAGCGGCACGGAAGTTCGCACCCGAAAGATCGCGGCCCGAAAGATCGAGGCCATTGAGGCTCTTGCCCGAAAAATCCGGCTTTTCGCTCGAGGAGAGCGCTTTTTCTATGTCCGCCCGCGTCATCTCGGCCATCGTGTACATGGGCGAAGACAGGTCGACATTATGCGTCATGTCCTGAGCTTCGGCGCAGGGCGCATAGGCCAAAACGGCGGCGGCAAAACCGATAGGCGCAAAAAGACGGATCATAGCCATATCGCATTCGTTTAGAGGGAGCGGCGGTCTTCCCTTGTTCGCCTGATAGCGCCGTAAAGTTACGCCGTCACGCGACTGTGATGTCCGAGCGCTGGCCACGCAGTCTCAATAGACGCAGGTCTCAAAAGTCCGATCGATATCGCCCGCCCATTCGCCCTGGTAGAGCGCAAGGAGCACTTCCGCCTGGGTGCGGCCCGCGGCGACGAGATCGAGAGGGTCGAGAAAATGCGTCTCGTCGCGGCCCTGCGCATCGCGCTTGGCGCGGCGGCCAAGACCGGCTCGGGCAAGGCTCAAGACATCGCGGGCGATGTCGCGGAGCGGGCGTCCGGCAATGCTGGTCTCGAGGCCAAGGCGCGGCACCTCGGCCCGCAATTTTTCGCGCTGTTCCGCGCTCCAGCCTTTGATCAGTTCATAGGCGCCATCAAGCGCGGCGGAATCGTAAAAGAGCCCGGTGAACAGCGCCGGCAGGGCTGTCAGAAACGGCATAGGCCCGGTATCGGCGCCGCGCATCTCAAGATAGCGCTTCAGGCGGACTTCGGGACAAATCGTCGAAAGATGATTGGCCCAATCAGACAGGGTCGCCTTCTCGCCCGGCAGCGCCGCGAGACGGCCCGCGAGAAGATCGCGGAAGCTCGCTCCCGCGACATCATGATAGGTCTCGCCGCGCATGACGAAATACATCGGAACATCGAGCGCGTAATCGACATAGCGCTCGAACCCCATGCCGGGCTCGAAAGCGAAAGGCAGCATGCCGGCGCGCGCCTTATCCGTATCGCGCCAGACCTCCGAGCGCGCCGACAAAAAGCCATTGGGCTTGCCGTCGCTGAAAGGCGAATTGGCAAAGAGCGCGGTCGTCAAAGGCTGCAAGGCCAAAGACACCCGGAGCTTTTGAACCATGTCGGCTTCGCTCTCGTAATCGAGATTGGCCTGAACGGTCGAGGTTCGAAACATCATGTCGAGGCCGCGCGTGCCGACTTTCGGCATGTAATGCGCCATGATCTCGTAGCGCTGCTTCGGCATCATCGGAACCTCGTCCCGGCGCCATTTCGGGCTCATGCCGAGCGATAGAAAGCCAATGCCGAGAGGGCCGGCAATCGCGTGGAGAGCCGAAAAATGTGCTTCGAGTTCGGCCTGGGCCGCATGGATCGTTTCGACCGGCGCGCCCGAGAGTTCGAATTGACCGCCGGGCTCGAGCGAAATGGCGCCCCCCTCCTTGGCGTCGAAAAGACCGATGATATTCGGCCCGTCCATAATGGGCTCCCAGCCACCGCTTTTCTGCATCCCCTCTAGAAGAGCGCGAATACCTGCCCGGCCCAATTCGGGCCGTCCAGCGTAAGGTACCGGCGTATGATCAGCCTTATAGAAGGGAAATTTTTCGTGCTCGGTCCCGACCCGGAACGGGCCCTGAGGCTTTGACCCGGCCTCGAACCAGGCCACAAGCTCCTCGCGCGACGTGATGGGGGTTGCATCCGAAACGTCGCGAGCCATATCCGAGCTTTCATTCGTCCTTTAGAGCACGCCTTCGGAAACCTTCTCCGAAAGGCAGTACTTCATTTAAAATCAATAACCTGGGGATTGTTCGCGCAGGACGGATGTGCCGATCTTCGTAGCATGGGCTCTAGTCTTGGGCGGCTCAATCCTCTGGCGGTAGCGCTGGGCGCCGGGGAGCTTCATAGGCGTGCACGCGCCGCGGCGCAATGCGGGGCTTTGGCGGTCGCGTTCCCCCCGCCGCCAAGCGGAAGCTCGGGCCAAATCGGTTGCGCCTACGATTTTTCCGCAAGCTTAAGTTGGAAAGGCCCCGCTTTGAGCGGGGCCTTTAACCATTCTTCCATCGAAATGGCCGTATGACGGAATGGGAGAACCGGCATGCTTGTCATCAGATTTCTACGCGATACCAAAGCTGCCACAGCGATGGAATATTCCCTGATCGGCGGATTGATCGCAGTCGTGATCGTCGCCGCTCTTACAGCGGTCGGCACGAGCATTCAGGCGAAGTTTTTCGGACCGATCGCCGGCAACCTGAACTAGCTACCCCAAACCGTCGCTGCCGGCAGAGCCGTCACTGACGATGGCTTGAGAGGATCTTGCTGATTTCGTCTTGCAAGCCCGGCGCCGCCGGCGTTCCCGGCTGCAGGATCTTGTTCAGCGAGTCGAGGCCGCCTTGGGCGCCTTGCTGACCGCCAAACAGGCTGCCGATAAGGCCGCTCAACATGCCCATCAGTCCGCCCTGCTGCTGCCCTTGAGCCCCCGCGCCCGACGCGAGCTGCCCGAGCAAGCCGCCGAGACCTTGATTTTTCAGCGAGGTGGCAAGGCCGCCGGCGATGACCGACACGATCACGGGCAACATCTGAACCAGGACCTCGGGACGCAGGCCCGTGATGCTCGATGCCTGCTGGGCGACTTGCGTCGTGATGTGGTTCGATCCGAAGAGCTCGCCCAAAATATCGCCGCCCTTGGCCGCCGCTTCAGGCGTCTGCGCCGCATCGGCGCTCGCGAAGGTCGACGTATGCTGGCCGTCGTTCAAGTTGGAAACGAGGCTGCCCAATGAGCCCGGATCCTTCAATTTGCTCAAAAAAGCCGTGGAGAGCGCCGGGATCAGGGCCTTCACGGCGGTATCGACCTGTTCCGGCGACAAGCCGAATTGAGTCGCGAGATTTTCGGCGGCCTTGCCGTCCTGTGCGTTTTGAAAAATTTCATTGAGGCTGAACATGGGTACTCCCCCGCAAAAGGTCTGTCGCGATCGCGTCCTATCACCGTTATGCTAAGTGTTTATCACGGATTTTGCGAGACGTACCGTCACGAAATAAGCGGTCACGACCGCGGCGACCCCGAACAGGGATGCCCCGGCAATCAGCCCGACGAAACCGCCTTCCGGTCCATTGTGCAAGGCGCCGAATGTCACGAAAGGCATGGTGCCCAAGGTCGCGCGGCCCCAATTGAAGCCGGTCGAGAGCACCGGAAAACCCAGATTATTGAACGCGGCATTGGCGACAAAAATAGCCCCTAAAAAGAGCCAAAGGGCACCGCCATAGTTGCAAAAAAAGGTCACCAGCCGCTCCGTATCGCCAACCGCGTGAAAAATGCTGACGATGGCCGGCGCGGCAAGCCACAGCAAAAGCCAGACAAAGGCGACATAGACCAAAGAGACGGCGAAGCTGTCGGTCAGCACACGCTTGACGCGCTCGAACAGGCGCGCGCCGAGGTTCTGGCCCATGATCGGACCGACGACGGATGACAGTGCGAAGACGGCACCGAAGGCGACCGGCGTGATCCGGTCGATGATCGCGAAAGCCGCGACCGTCTCCTCCCCGAATTGCGAAAAAATCCGCATCGAATAAGCATTTGCGACCGGCGCCGCGAGATTGGTCAGGATGGCCGGGACCGCGATGCCCATCATCGGCTTCAGATCGGAGACCACGTCGCGCAAACGCGGACGTGCGACAAGATCATGCACGACCACCGTCCCGTGGAGGCCGACGCCGGCGATGACCAGCCGCGAAATGACCGTCACAATGGCCGCGCCCTCGACGCCGAGGCCGAGGCCGAAAATAAAAATAGGATCGAGAATGGCCGTCGCGATACCGCCGAAGAGAGTGACATACATGGCGCGCCGCGCATCGCCGACGGCGCGCAGCATCGCGGCGAAAGCCATGCCAAGGGCTAGGAACAAGGTCGCAGGAATCGTCCAGGCGAGATAAAGGGTTCCGACCGCCAAGGCTTCGTCCCGCGCACCGATCAGATAAAGGGCGTCGCCGCGAAACGGCATGACCACCGCGGTCACAAGCACCGTTGCGACGAAGACATGCATCAGCCCCGAAGCCGCCAGCCGCCGCGCGGCCGGCCGCAGTCCGGCGCCGAGCGCGCGCGACACCAGCGCGCCAATCGCGATCGAAAGACCAATATTGAGCGAGATGAAAAAGAACAGAATCTGCGTCGCATAGCCGACCGCCGCCGTCAGGGCCGGATCTTTGAGACGCGCAACGTAAAAGAGCGAGAGGAAATCGACGACGAAAATCGCCATCAGCCCGACCGAACCGGTCGCCGTCATGACAAGGACGTGACGCATCGTTGAGCCTTCGGTGAAGCGGCCAGGCTTCACGATCGAACCGCCATTCAAAATATCTCTCCCTTTTCGCCCGACCGATCGGGGCAAAAACGCTGCCGGACAGCGTCGAAACGAAAAGAACTCGCCCCAAGCAGCCGCTCGTTATAAGCAGGCGAGGTACAAAAGCTACTTAAAGCAGGATAGGCTTTGAAATCTTTTGGGTTTCGGCAGGATGCCTCTTTAATTAATAGAGCCGATGGCCCCAACCCTGCCCCATATGGCACATGGATACGCCGGAGCTTCCGCATCTCGCGCCGAATGATTAAGTCCTACAGATGAATTTCGAGCCTCATTCTCACGATCACGATCATGATCACGGCGGACCCGGCGGCCATCACGGTCATCATCATGGCCCGGCGCATGGTCTGACCGATGTCGGAAACATCTTCCTCGTCGGCATTTCATTGAACGTCCTGATCGTCCTTCTTCAAGTCGTCGCCGGCTTTTGGGGACATTCCATGGCGCTCCTCGCCGATGCCGGCCACAATCTCTCGGACGTGCTGGGGCTTGTCCTCGCCTGGGGCGCAAACCACCTCAGCCAACGCGCGCCCACGCAGCGCTACACTTACGGCCTGCGCGCAACGTCGATCCTGGCGGCGCTTTTCAATGCCGTCTTCCTGCTCGTCGTGACCGGCGCTTTGAGCTTCGCCGCAATCCAGAGATTGTTTCAGCCGGAACCCGTCGGCGGGATGACGATCATCGTCGTCGCCACCATCGGCATGCTCGTGAACGGCTTGACGGCCCTGCTGCTCGCCTCGCGGCGCAAGGAAGATCTCAATATTCGCGGCGCCTTCATGCACATGGTCGCCGACGCGGCGGTTTCGGCCGGCGTCGTTGGGACCGGCATTGTTATTTTTTTCACCGGCCTTCTCTGGCTCGATCCTTTGGTCAGTCTGGCGATCAATGCCATCATCATCATCGGCACATGGGATCTTCTGCGCGAGAGCCTCTCCATGTCGCTTGGCGCGGTTCCCTCGTCGATCAAGGTCAATGAGGTCAGCACCTATCTGCGCACCTTGCCGAAGGTCGCCTCTTTGCACGATCTGCATATCTGGGCGATGAGCACGAGCGAGACGGCCTTGACCGCGCATCTCGTCATGCCGGAAGGTCATCCGGGCGACGAATTTCTCACCACGATCTGCACCGAGCTGCATGAGAAATATGGCATTGGCCACGCGACGCTGCAGATCGAGACCGACGAAGCGACAGTCTGCAAACTCGCACCAGAGACGACTATCTAGCCGTGAGCAACCGCTCAGAAAAAATGAATTGCGCGGAGTTGATGCTTATCATGCACCGGAACCTAACCCCCGCTCAAATAAAATGCTCAATACGAACACATCACAACCAACACTAGAATACCGGGAACGTGCATGACTCAAAGTCATAGCGGCGAGAAATGCAGTCGATAAAAAAGATTCGCGTTGCCTTACCCTGAATGAGGGGCGCGTTGAATGATTTCCAACGCCTAAGTCAGCCGACATTCTCAATCAGGAGATGGGTTGATGCCAGCTAGATCATTCACGTCGCGCGCCGCTTTTATGAAGCTCGTCAACGTCACGGCAGCTTCCGTTGCTCTTTGTCTGTCGCCTGCGTTCGCCTGCGATGCACCAGGAACACCAAATCCTGTTTCTTTATACTCCATTGGTAATAACACCCTACAGCTCAAAGTTACGAATACAGCGACTGAGGGATCTGAGCATATCATCTGGTTCCTCGCTGAAGATCCATCCGGACACGTTGTGCGTTTTACCCAAGGCCGCATTTTAGATGGTGACTTCGCAGTGTTTAACTTGGCAAAACTTCAGTCCAACGCTCAATATTGCTTCAGTGTTTGGACGCGAGTCGACTCGACAACTGGATGCAGGTCACAGCAGCCAAGCGGAAAAGTTTGTGCTTGGACTTCGGACCCGGCTCAACCAGCGTTGAACGAAGCACATGGTGTGACGCAAGGACAATCAGATACACCAGAGCCCGTCCAAGTAGCGTCAAGCGGCAGCGGCAACAGCGGAGGGGACGGCGGCAGCGGGGGCAATACTGGCAGCAATGGTTCTGGCGGCCCGACTCTTACCACGGTCAATGGAGTGCAATGCTGCAACGATCCGGAAGGCTCGTTCAACTCTCAATGCTGTCCCAAAGGGAACCTGATTTGCGCCCCGCCTCAGCATTGGTATTGCGAATGAATTTCAATAAAGCGGGTCTGGTCTATCGGCAGGACCCCATATCTACCCGAGCCACTGCAAATATGACCGATTTACTTTCATAAAGGGCACAGCCTCGAGATGTCCGCACGCGCTCTATTAGGTTACATCAACTCTAGAGCCGCAGATGTTCATATCGAATCGGTCCGTGCGGATAAGTCTTTATCAACCGCATCGGACCGAAAAGCGCTTCGCACTTTTCGGTCCGATGCTCTAACCGGGTCAGTTGACGGAGAACGGCAGATTATAGGGCCGCCCGAATGGGACTCCGCCGCGCACAGTCTGAACAGCCTGCAAATAGGCCTTGCCGGTGCGCGGCTTATTGGCCGTGTCGAGCAGTTCGACCGGTCCTTCGACGAGTTCGAGGATGGAAACATCGCCGGGCGCGCCGACCTGGAGCGTGCCGAGCTTGGGCACGCGATTGATGATCGATGCAGGCTTGATGGTCGCGGCGGCGATCACTTGTTCGAGCGGGATGCCGAGCGCGAGAAACTTGCTCAGCACCCAAGGCAGGTAGGGTCTGCTCGGCGTATTGCCCGCGACGACGTGGATGTCGCTCGATATCGTATCGAAGGTCAGCCCCTGCTGGATCGCTTGCTCGGCTATGTCGTAATTGAAACTTCCGGCGCCATGGCCGACATCGATCAGGACACCGCGCTTTTTCGCTTCGAGCAGCGCCGGCAGCACCTTGCCGTTCTGCACGGTGTTATTGCCAAGCGCGCTATAGGGATGCGTCAGAATATCGCCGGGGCGCAGCGTATCGACAAGCGCGGAAAGATCGCCGGGCGCGTCGCCGATGTGGCACATGACCCGTCCCTTGGTGCCCGATCTCTCGACGGCCTGAACTGCGCGCTTCAACGGTTCGATGCCATTGGCGCCGACAAGCGATAGCGTCTCCCGCACCTTGGAGCCGAGGACGAGATCCGGATTCTCGGCAATGGTGCGGGCCGCCGCTTCGACATCAGCATAGTCGATGTTCAGCGTTTCGCCGACCGGAAAGCCCGCAAGACCGATGGACGAGATGTTCACGAAAGCGAAAACGCGGCTGCGCGAATGAGCGACGATCTCCCGCTTGAACCCGGCGAAATTATTCGCGCCGGCGTCGCCCGCGCTCACATAGGTGGTCGTGGCGGAGAAGGGCACCAGTTCGTCGGGCGGAATGCCGATCGCCGAACCATAGGGGTAGATATGCGTGTGCATATCGACGAGGCCGGACGTCACCAGCTTGCCCTTGGCATCAATCGCCAGCTTCGCCTGCGATGGATCGATACTCGGCTCGACCGCCGCGATCTGGCCGAACCGAATGCCGACATCTCTGATGCCGCGCAATCCCTGACTGGGGTCGATTACCTCGCCGCCGCGGATCACCAGATCGAAAGCCGGGGGCGCCAGCGCGCCAAAGGCCGCGCCATTGACGCCGATGACGGCAGCCCCCGCGAGCGCCGAGCTTCCCGTCAAAAATCTCCGCCGCGACACATCGGGCATTTTCGTCTCCATGCGTTTGGTGCTGCGTCCCGGCTTATTTCGGCGTCCAGATCTTGACGTCCGCCGCATCGACCTTCACCGGGAACAGACCTTCGGCGAAGAAAGCGTCAGCGATGCGCTGCTGTTCGGATAATTTCTCCGGCGTGACCGCGCCGACCTCATAGGAGCGATGGCTATTGGCTTCCTCGATGGTCGCAGCGTCTATGCCCCATAGGCTTGCCAGCAAGGCCGCGGCATCTTTCGGATTCGCTTTGACCCATTTGCCGGTTTCATCGAGCTTGCGGAAGATCACATTCAACGCATCGCCGCGACGGTCGGCATAGGCGGCCGAAGACAGATAATAGCGCTTGTAGCTCGCAAGTCCGCCGCTGCCGTCGGCCAGCACGCGCGCATCGGACTGGCGCCTTGCGCTGGTCAGAAACGGGTCCCAGGCCACCCACGCATCCACATTGCGGCCGACAAAGGCGATGCGGCCATCGGCCGGCGGCAGATAGGCGGGAGAAATATCCTTGAAAGTAAGGCCGCCCTTGGCGAGCGCCGCGAGCAGCAGAAAATGACTGCCCGCTCCCTTGGTCACGGCGACTTTCCGACCCTTCAGATCCGCGATCGATTTGATCGGCGAATCCGCCGAAACCAGAATGGCCTGCGCCGAAGGCGAAGCCGATTCTTCCGCGATATAGGCAAGCTTGGCGCGGGCGGCCTGCGCAAACAGAGGCACGGTATCCGCGACGTCGGCACCGAAATCGACATTGCCCGTATTGATCGCCTCGAGCAGCGGCAGCCCGCTCGTGAATTCATGCCAGGTCACGCGAATGCCAAGAGGTACCAACGCCTTCTCAAGCTCGCCATTGGTCTTCAAGATGGCGGTCAGCGTCGAGGACTTTTGATAGCCGATGCGGATCGTATCCGTCGCAGCGGGCATCTCCGCGAAAACAGCGCGACCCGATAAAACGATTGCGAGCGCCGCGAGGCCATTCGACATCGCAATACGTCTGTTCATAGGCATTCTTCTGTGCTCTCGACGGTTCGCCATAAGCTAGACGGTGGAGCTTCGCAGTCAATAGAATCGTCAACTGTTATTCGGTCAAAAAAGACATCAACCTGCTAATCAACAGCGTGAATGTGAAAGAAAATTCCATACTGCCTTCGGATCTCATTTGGACCGCGCTAAAGCCCGGCGTCGTGCCCTTCGACGATATCCTGGCTTTCGCGATTGAGCGCACGGGTCTTCTTCAACGGTACGAACAGGGGCTCGGGCAGAATGTTCGCAGGCACGGGCTTGAGGCCGTCGGCCGAGCCGCGTGCCACTTGATAGGCGAACCGCGCTTCGTCGCGCTGGCGGACGAAATCGATCACCTCCGCCACATGGTCCGGATCGTCGAGCAGATGATTGAGAGTCTCGCCACCGAAGACGAGCGCCGACTCGAAGGTTTCACGGATTTGATAATCGGCACCTTTTTCGACGAGTTCGATGGCGTGGATACGGTCGAAGGCGCGCACATGAACCCGCGCCATCGGAAAATTTTCCTTCGCCAATTCCACGATAGTGGTCGCGTTTTTCTGGTCGACGCAAACGGCGATGACGAGCGCCTGCCCGGCCCCCGCCGCGCGCAGAACGTCGAGTCTGGTTCCGTCTCCATAATAGACTTTGAAACCGAACCGCGCCGCTGTACGGATGCGCGCCACGGAATTGTCGATGACGGTCACGTTCATCTGCTCGGCGAGCAGCACTTGCAGAGCGATTTGCGCGAAGCGGCTGAATCCGATGACCAGAATCGAGTTCTTGTCGTCTTCTGGAATCTCTTCCGCCTCGAGTTCCGGCTGCGGCTGTTTGTGGTGATCGGTCGCATAAGCGATGAGCTTTGCGACCATCGGTCCGACAAACATGGTCAGCGCCGCCAAGGCCGACAGCAAATCGGCTTGCGACCCGCTCATCAAGCCTTCGGACGCGGCCAGCGGAAACACGACGAAGGAAAACTCGCCGGAGGGCGTCAAAGCTCCGGCGGCCTCAAGCGCGCCCCGCGCGGTCGAACCCGTCGTCCGTAAAAGCGCGAAAACGATAGCAGCCTTCAAGGGCAGCAATGCGAGGGCGCAGAGCAAGAGAAGGCCGGCATGGGCAACGACGAGCTTGCCGTCGATCGACATGCCGACCGACATGAAGAACAAGCCCATCAAGAGCCCGCGAAACGGCTCGATATCCGCTTCGAGCTGATGCCGGAAATTGGACTCCGACAAAAGCACGCCGGCGAGAAAGGCGCCGAGCGCCATGGACATGCCGACCGAGCCCATCAGCAGCGCCGCGCCAAGCACGACGAGCAGAGCCGCCGCGACCAGCACTTCGCGCGAGCCCGTGGCGGCGAGAAAGCGGAAAAACGGGTTCAGCGCATAGCGGCCAAGGAAAACGACGACGCATAAGGCTTCGATCGAACGCGCCAAGGCCGCGACTTCATCCATCACGGTCGCAGTGGCATCATGTCTTGGCCCGATGAAGGGAATGAGCGCGAGGACCGGCACGACCGCGAGATCCTGGAACAGCAGGACGGCGAAGGCGCGCCTCCCGTAGGCGCTTTGCACCGCGCCGCGCTCTTCGAGGAGTTGCAAGGCAATCGCGGTCGAGGCGAAGGCAAGCGCGATGCCGGCGACAAGCGCGCCACCATAGGACAGTCCGATCAGCGGCACGGCGGCGAGCGCGATGATGGCGCCAGTGACGAGCGTCTGGCTGGCGCCGATCAACACGATGTCACGGCGCATGGCGATGAGCCGCGAAGGCTTCAATTCGAGCCCGATGATGAAAAGCAGCAAAACCACGCCGAATTCGGAGATGTCGAGCGTCGTGCCGGGATCGGTGATGAAGCCGAAGCCCGTCGGGCCAATCGCTATGCCCGCCGCGAGATAGCCGATGACCGCGCCAAAGCCTGCAAGCTTGAACAAGGGCACGGCCGTGACCGCTGCCGCCAAAAAGATCAGAATCGGAACGAGAAAACTGGAAATGACGGGGGTATCACTCATAACGATCCCGATTATGCGAGGATTGGGCCGCCCGCAATGGCAAGACACCGGCATAACAGAGATCGGTCAGAGCTTGGGTACCGTCCAGGTCACGATTTGGCGCAGGACTTTGGCAAGCGCCTGGTCGAGCGCCGCTGAAACCGTCGCGCCGTCGTCATGCGGCGACGGCGCTTCCCCGACGAAATCCTGCGAGGCTGTGATCTGTCCTCCGGCGCCGACGAGCTGCACATAGAACTCGACGACCGCGACGCCGTGAGTCACATCGGCCTCGAAACGGCGGATATCGGTCACGAGCGTATATTTGGCGGCAAGGCCAGGCCCTCCCACGGCCGCCAGCCTATGGCTTTTTTCAAAGCTTTCGATCAGCCGCGTCTGGAGCAGAGCCGGCAGGCGATTGGCCCATTGCGCGCCTTTGAGATAGGCGTGATCGGGTCCGGTTCTGACAACGATGCGCGGCGAGTCGATGAGCGAGATCGCGGTCGGCATCGCAATCGACAATTCGCCGTGCGGCGCTCGCGCGGTCAGGCCCGGCTCGATCGGATTCAGATCATAGGTCATGGGCTGCGGCGCAGTCGCGCAGCTGGCGAGCCCAGCCAGACAGGCCCCGAGCAAAAAGAGCCGCGTCCACGCGGCCCGCGAACGAGCAGGCCCAGGGCGGCCGATCCGGATCAGCGCCGGCAACGGCTAAAAGACCTTCGCCTTGCAGGACATCATGGAAGTGCCCCTCGACCTTATAGATTTTGGCACGCGCACCGCGGCGGCCATCGCGCCGCTAGCCCGATGACGGCCATGGTCTAAAATTCATAATTTAAGGTTTTTTTACCACGCCGCGCCCTGCGCGGACGAGAGCTTCCTTGCTGCCGCATCAAACAAGGTTAACGCGAGCTGCTGTATTCGGGGACCGACGATCCTTTCTTGCCGAACAGGAATTGGGTCGGATTATTCTCGATCGAGCGCACCGCCTGATTGATTTCCTCAAGGGTTTTGCGTCCGTCGACCGCCAAAGCCTCATATTGCTTCAGGCCCGAGCCGGAGAAACGCGCCAGATTGCCGCCGATTTCCTTGGTCTTGGAATCGAGATCGTCGGCAAGCCGATGAATCGATTTCGCAGCCTCCGTGAACTCGCCGAACATGCCTTTCGAATCGCCCGTTGCCAACACCCCATTGAGATTGGTCAGGACGCCATCGACCTTGTCGGCGGCATTGTTGAGTTTCGCTGAAATCCCCGCGAGATCTTTGACGATCGATTTGACCTGCTCGGGATCGACGGCCTTGACGATATTATCCGAGTCCTTCGCGAGTTCTTCCATCCTCACGGTGAGCGGCCTGATCGTTTTGCCTATGTCCGACATGGAGGCCATGAAATCCTTGAGGCCGTCGGAATTGGCGGCGAGCGCGTCGGTGAATTTCTGAATGTTTTTGACGGACGCATCGAGAGGCCCCGTCGCATCGTCCAGGAACTTATTGCTCTTGTCGAGAAAATCGGTCGCCCTTCCCGCGATGCGCTGCGCCGTCTCGATCAGATCCTGAAATTCGGAACGGTCGGCGACGATCACGCCAGGTCCGCCGTCCTTATCCTTAAGCGGCGGAGAGGCCGCATCGCCGCCCTTCAAAGCAACCGAGGCGACGCCGGTAAAGCCCGTATATTCGAGCCGCGCCGTTGTATCGGTGCGCACCGGGACGGTCGACTCGATGTCGATCAGGGCGGAGACGCGCGCCGGATCTTGCGGCACGAGTGCGATCGTCGTCACTTCGCCGACGCGCACGCCGTTGAACAGCACCGAGCCGCCGCGCTGAAGGCCAGCGATCGAGCCCGTGAAGACAACTTTATAGATCGCCCGGCCGGCAGGCCTGCCGCCGCCGGAGAACCAGAATACGAACAAAAAGGCGGATGCGATGACGGCCAGCGTAAAGCCGCCGATCAAAGCATAATTGGCGCGGGTTTCCATCGATATCCCTGCCCTTCACATCACCATCACGTGTCTGTTATTCGCGAAATAAGGTCAAGACGGGGCAAAGTCTGCAATTTGCCCGTGTCCATGGCCGGGATAGGCCTCGATCTGGCGGCTGCGCTTGCCGTGAAAATAGGCACGCAGCCAGGGATGCTCCGAATCGAGCATTACCGGAAGAGGCCCGGTCGCGATCACTTGTCCGTCCGCCAGGGCGGCGATCCGGTCGCAAATCGAATAAAGGCTGTCGAGATCGTGGGTCACCATGAAGACGGTGAGCCCCAGGGTTTTTTGCAATGTGCCGATCAGCTCGTCGAATTCCGCCGCGCCGATGGGGTCCAATCCGGAGGTGGGCTCGTCGAGAAAGACGAGGTCCGGATCGAGTGCCAGCGCGCGAGCCAGAGCGGCCCGCTTGATCATGCCGCCCGACAGTTCGGATGGATATTTATCGGCGGCATCGGGCTTAAGACCGACCAATTCGATCTTCAGCATCGCGAGCTCGTCCAAAAGCCGCGGCGAAAGCTTCAAATGTTCGCGCATCGGCATTTGCACGTTCTGTTTGACCGTCAGGCCGGAAAACAGCGCGCCTTGCTGGAACATCACGCCGAAACGCCGCTCGATCTCGGCCCGCTCCTTGAGCGAGATCTGATCGAGATCGCTGCCGAAGACGCTGATCTGTCCGCTGCGCTTGGGGATCAGCCCGAGAATGGTGCGGGTCAGGACGGATTTGCCGGTGCCAGATCCGCCGACGAACCCCATGACCTCGCCACGCATCACGTCGAGATTGAGCCCCTTCATGATCAGTTTCGGCCCAAAACCGACCACGAGGTCGCGAACCTTGATGACAATCGCACCGTCCGCCTGAGCTTCATCCATCCGACTGGCCTCGATCAAACCTTCGTCCTCTCAAAAGAATCCGACGCTGGCGAAGAACATGGTGAAAATCCCATCGACCACGATCACCATGAAGATGGATTTAACGACCGATGTCGTGACCTGGCGGCCAAGCGATTCGGCTGAACCTTCCACGGCCAGGCCCTCGATCGAGGCGATGACGCCGATCATGAGCCCCATAAAGGGCGCCTTGATCATGCCGATCAGGAAACTGTGCATGCTGACGGCGCTTTGCAGCCGCAGCATGAATGTCTCGGGACTGATGCCGCCATAGCCCCAGGTGACGAGAAGGCCGCCGAAAAGCGCCGACATGTCGGCGACGAAGGTCAGCATCGGCAGACATATGATGAGCGCAACGAGACGCGGCACGATCAAGACGTCGATCGGGCGCAGACCCATCACGGTCAGAGCGTCGATCTCCTCGCGCATTTTCATCGAGCCAAGTTCGGCGGTGATCGCGGCGCCAGAACGGCCCGCGATCATGATCGAGGTCAAGAAGACGCCCAATGTGCGCAGGATCAAAATGCCGAGAAGATCGATCGCATAGGCCGTCGCGCCAAAACGGCTGAGCTGGAAAACGCCTTGCTGCCCGACGATGCCGCCGACGAGAAAGGTGATGAGCGCGATGATTGGCACGCTGCGCAGCCCGAAGGCCTCGATGTGATTGACGAGCGCCGTGACGCGGAACTTATGCGGCGCCATCATGAGCTTGCCGGTCGACGCCACCACTTCGCCGAGAAACGACAGGCCATGATAGAAATCATGGCCCGCATTGACGATGCTTTCGCCGACATCGGCGAGGAGATCGACCAGACGATTGCGCCGCCGGCCCGTCAGCTCGCCGAAATCGCGATAGCCTGCCTCCCGCAACAAAATGCCATATTCGGGCCTGAGCCTTTCAATGCGCGTATCGACGCCTTTTGCGACGAGGCTCTGCCGGGTGCGATCGAGAAGCCAGGCACCGGCTGTATCAAGCCGGTCGACGCCCCCGAAATCCAGGATGGCGCAACGGCTCACCGCGGCGGTCGCGAGCAGCCGCTCGGCCGCCAGTTCGATGGCCCGCGAGGTACCGATCGTCCAATCGCCGGCCAAACCGAATCGTACAGTGTCCCCAAAGGGTTCGCTGGAAAATCCCGGGTTTTGCGGCACAGGTGCGGGCGCCTTTTTCGAGAGAGTCGCGCAGGCTAAGGCTGCGTTACGAGTTCCGTTCTTAAAAGCAGGCTGCGGCGAAGTCGAGGCAAGCCGCGATTTTTAGAGCATGCCACGTAAAGCCGTATGCGGTTTGCGCCCGCATTCCGCTCTAGCGATGCTTCAGCCGCAGCAGTCAAAAAAGGCGGGTCCCGAGAGCCGCTCCGGGGACCCGCCAATTGCGGCCCTGGAGGAACCAGAGTGCAACAAGTTAAACAGGTAGGAAAAAGCGCGAGTGCATAAATGAGCTTAGAAGCCCATTGCCAATCGATATTCGCATCCTCCTTTTCGGAAGTCCGCTCTGATTGAATAACGACGCATCCCTTTTTTGTTTATGAACGGGAAAATGCACCAAACGCCGCGTCCTATGCACCAAATGCGGCCATCTCACGCGGCAATTGCTTTTCCGCTGGTTGCACAAACGTTATGATGATGCCGCTTTCACCCTGCACTGGGTCACGCTTTGAGATGACCTTCTGGAAATCGGATGAGTAATGTCGAACTCGGACCCGGCTTTCACAGCTTGTGGCCCACGCCCTTTGGAATCTACCGGCTGTCTGGCGTATCGGAATTCAACGCTTTGCTTGTTAGAAACCTTGAGGCCATACGGGCGGAACAATTAACTCAGCGGCGGCATGTGCCTCAAAGTTTTTTCGCGAGCGACGACGATCTTTTGGAACGAATCAAGCTCGCGGACTGGACACAATTCGTCCGGTTCATTGTGGAGCGGATTCACGACACGGTGGAGCAGGCGAATGCCGGTTTCTGGCCGGCTCAAAGCCTCAACCTTGAAGTCGCCCTCAAAGGCATGTGGTTCCAATGCGCCAACGGCGGTGCTTTTCACGACGTCCATACGCATGGGAACTGTAGCTGGTCCGGCGTCTATGTGGTGCAGGTCGATGACCGGGAGACTCGCATTCGCCATCCGGTCTATGGCGCGGCAAATGGAATAACGCGCTTCTATGGGCCGCCATTCACGACGCTGGGCGGTGCATTTGTCGATATATCAAATGCCTATTTGCAATCGTCGCACCGCGATGTCGAGCCAGTGCCGGGCCAGCTCACCATCTTTCCGTCATGGCTCGCTCATCAAGCGCTGCCTTATGCCGGGGAAACCGATCGTGTCATCATTTCTTTCAACGCGAGCGTCCATGCGGCCGGCGGCGACCGCTTGCATGACTATGGTTCCCACTGATCGGGTGTCGAAAGCTTATCTAATCGAGCTTGGCCCAAAAGGGTTTGACCTCAGAAAGCGCGGTCAAGGCCTCTTTCAGCACCTTTTCCGGCCCCTCTTCCTTCAAAGCCTCCATGAAGCCCGCCAGCGCGCCCGCCGCATAGAGATGGGCTGCTTGCGTCTTGGTTTGCTTCATTCGCGCAATATGGGCCGCGGCATCCGCAATAAGCGACTGCGCGACGGCAAGCTGATATTCCTTGTCGAGCAGAGCTTTGAGATCGGAAAGCGCGTCTTGCAGCGCCGACCATCTTTTGAAGGCCTTCCCGGCCGCCAGAGGTTCGAAGAAGGACACGACCTCCTGAAGCCGCCCCACGGCTTCGGTCAATGGATGCAAATCCTCGGCTCTGGCTTTGGCCATCCCGAAGCCCTGCAGGTTCGCGCCGAGCGCTTGAATCTCATCGACGGCCTTGGTCAATTCGCGCGCGAGAAAAGCCGATAGAGGCTCGCTGCCGGCCACGGATGGTGGCACCTCTCTGTCGAGCCATTCGGACACGCCTGCGAACAGGTTTTTGACGCGGGCTGGCGGACAGCTCTGCGCTAAAAGGCCATAGGCCCGCGTCCGGTTTTCTTCGACCCGCGCAATGAGGCTCGACACGCCGTCCCAGCGGCCGCGCAGCGCAGCGGGCCGCACATAATCCGTCAGAATCCGGTCGAGGTCGTAAGCCTTCTCAAGCGCGGTCTCCAATTGGGCAAAGGGGCGCGCGTCGGGTGCCTGCGTCTGCTCGCCGAAACAGCCGACAAAAAAACGAAAGGCGCTTTGGATGCTGCGGACGGCATGAATATTCTGCTGGACGCCCAGCGCATCTTGCTCGGGCGGCACAGCGAGAGCCCTGTCCGCCTCTTCGCGGGCGATGAGCCGGAAGGCGTCGGCGACGCGCATATCCTTGTTGAGCCTCGTGCTCGCAACGGCGGAAGGCGCAGGCGAAGCAGCGCCGCCGAGCGCATAACCGCGCTCTACCCAAGACATGGCAGCCGACGCGGGCATGGCCTGCGGCAAAGCCTCGGACACAAGATGCACAAGCTCTTCCGCTTCGCCCTCACGCAAGGTGAACTGGGCTTCCAAGGATCTCGCGGATTGATCGCCATTGCGCAGGCTCACGCGCTCCAGGCCGATCTCGATTGCAGCCTGCGCCCTGCGATACAAAACGAGTTCTCGATCGATGCGCATCGTGAAGGCGCCGCCGATGCGGTCGCGCAGACGGTTCTTCTTGACGAAGGACCGTGCGTCGCTCTCGCTGTCGAGACGCCAGTCTCCGGCCTTCAGCCGTCCGTCGCGGACCCTATCCTTGCGGGAAAAGCACCAGATCAGGTCCTGCTCGTGCAAGGCCGCGTCGGGCGTGTCGAGATAGACGCTGAGAAGGCGGCTTTTCTCGACGCCCGCGGCGTCGGGCGCGAAGAACATCGCCCGCAGGCGGTCATGATCCTCGGCCGAAATCTCAAATCTCAGTTTGAACGCGCGGTCTTTGGACACGGATCTCTCAAGGCTTCGGAAGAGGTTGCCAAGAAACCGTCATTGCGAGCGAAGCGAAGCAATCCATGCTCCGCTGGGAGCCATTCCTACCTGGATTGCTT
Source organism: Hyphomicrobiales bacterium (assembly GCA_015655535.1). GTDB lineage: Bacteria > Pseudomonadota > Alphaproteobacteria > Rhizobiales > Beijerinckiaceae > Methyloferula. The sequence continues at coordinate 18,174 of JAATEW010000430.1, forward strand.
CGCTTCGCTAGCAATGACGGTGGACCGATCCTATCTCAAATCGCAACCAGATGCTCGGGATCCTTGGCGGCCCGCGCCTCGTTGCTCTGCACCTCAGCCACCGACAGAGCCGTCATATTCACGATGCCGCGCGCGGTCACCGACGGCGTCAGAATATGGGCGGGCTGCGCCGCGCCGACCAGGATCGGCCCGACCAGCAGGGCATCCGCCATGACCTTGGTGATCTGATAGGCCGCGTTGGCCGAATCGAGATTGGGCATGATGAGCACATTGGCGTCGCCCTTGAGCCGTGAGGACGGCAAGACAAGATCGCGCATCATCTGCGACAGAGCCGAATCGGCCTGCATCTCGCCATCGACTTCAAGCTCCGGCGCAGTCTCGCGCAGAATGGCCAAGGCATTGCGCATTTTCACGGCCGACTCTGTATCCTCGGAGCCGAAATCCGAATGCGACACCAGCGCGATCTTCGGCACCAGCCCGAAGCGGCGGACATGATCGGCGCACATCAGCGCCATTTCCGCGACCTCGGCGGCGGTCGGCTCATAACGCACATGCGTATCAGCGATGAAGAAAGCGCCCTTATTGGTAATCATCAGGCTCATGGCGGAGACATCGGTCGCGCCCGGCACGAGGCCGATAATGTCCTTGATATGTTTGGCGCGCGATTTGAAACGCCCGTCCAATCCGCAAAGCATCGCGTCGGCATCGCCGCGCTTCAAGGCCAGCGCCGCGATCACCGTCGCGCTTGTGCGCACGATCAACCTGGCTCCGTCGGGCGTGATGCCGCGCCTGCCTGCGCAGGCGAGATAGGTCGCAACATAGTCGCGATAGCGCGGATCGTCGTTCGGATTGATGAGTTCGAAATCGACGCCGCGCCGCAGCGATAGGCCATAGCGCTTGAGCCGCGTCTCGATCACGTCGGGTCGGCCGATCAGAATGGGCTTGGCGATCTGTTCCTCGAAGACGGATTGCACCCCACGCAGCAC
>JAATEW010000347.1 GCA_015655535.1 Hyphomicrobiales bacterium
ATAGCTCAGTTGGGAGAGCGCTTCAATGGCATTGAAGAGGTCGGCGGTTCGATTCCGCCTGGCTCCACCACCACTCGATTTCTTCCGTCAGGCAAGCTCACGATTGGCTGGACGCCATGATTTCACCGCACACTCCGCCCGGCACGAAAATCGTCTGCATCAATGACAAGCGCGCCATCGCGCCGATCAAAAAGAACGCGGTCTATACGGTCGCCGAGATCGTTCCGGTCGAAAAATCGCCGAGCAAATTCCACGTCGTTCTGGTCGAGATCGAGATCGATATCACCTGGCAGACGATGACCGATGCGAAAGGCTTTTCGCTTCACCGCTTCCGCTATCTCGATCTGCCGCGCAGCATCACCAATCTTTTGAACGTGGAACCGGTGAAGGATGGTGCCGACTTAGAAGAGACCATCGTTTAAGACATGGCCGTCTATAGATAGTCGTTATCCTGGTCTTCTTCTTCGTCATCGACGTCGACACCCTGGGCTCCGGGATCGCCCTTCAGCTTTTCCTCCAAGGCCAGGCAACGATCGAAATATTCTTCGTTCTCGTCTTCGGTGACGGCGCCCTGCTCCGCCGGTTTCATTGCGGCACGGATGGCATAGGCCAGACAGGCTCCGTTGCTCGCCAAGGCGCCATTCTCGATGATCGCCATGCTCCAAACCTGGGTCTTGAGATTGAGAAGACTGAGAACGGCGCTCTCGCCATCACTCAGAACTTCCGCGTGAAACCCGACTTCCTCCGCCTGCTTAGGGCCCGTCGCCCCTTTAAACATATCCGCCATCGATCCAATCCGAGACTATCCTTTTTAGTGACATATCACGACGGTTGCATCCGGTGAACTGGCCAGTCATCCCCCTCACTCATACCCAAAATGGCGCCGGGCGCGGCGGGGATCGACCGCTTGAAATCAGCCTGTCGCGGCCCGGGCCGCTTGGCTGTCGGAGGCTCTGGTAAGGTTGCCTCCTCCACTCACAGCCGTTTCAGTCCAGCGACCGCCGGTCGAAGCCATCCTTTTGGACCGTCAACTCCAAAAGCTCTTTTGCTTCAGGAGCTGCGTTTGCGCCGTCTCCGCCGTTTTGATCAAATCCTGTTCCGACGCTTCGGCCTCGGCCTGCCGCGCTGCGTCTTGTTCATGCGTCACCCCGGCCCATTGGGCGAGCTTCTGCTGCATGAACACGCGATCATTGAGCTGGCCCAGCGCGTCTTGGAGATCTTCGGTCAGTTTGGACATGTCGCGTTGGCGATGCCGCGCCTTGGAGCCGGTGAAAAGATCGCCGAAGAATTCGCAGGCATAGCGAAGCTTTTTCGCCTGAATGCGGAGCTTATGGCGCTTCTCCGCTTCGAGATGCGACGCCGCGTTGAATTTGCGCATCTTCTTGCGCTGGCGTTTCAAGACGAGCGCCGCGCGCGCACTCAGCTTTTCGGCGCCCTTCGCCTTTTGCCCGGCTCTCATCCAAGAGCCGCTTTCGACAAAGCTTAGAAGGTCGAGCATGGTCAGACAAAAGGCCTGCGACCGCAGCAGCACCATAAGCCGCTCATAGGCCGCGTCGCGCTCCTGCTGGATTTGCGCGAGAACGGATGCGGAGGCATGCATGTTTTCGTCCGCCCGCAAGGCCGCCAGGAGAACGTCGAGATCGCGCGCCGTACCAAGGCTTTTGAAGAGCCGGCCGATCTCGGCGCGCAGCGGACCTATCTCATCCTCCGGCAATACATCCTCGAAAAAGGATATCAGTGACCGCAGCCTGCGAATGGCAACGCGCATCTGATGCAGGGCGTCGGGCACGCCTGTCGCGAGAAACACTCTTTCGTTCTCGGCGAAGTGATGGATGCAAAGAGAAGCGACCGTCTGAAACCCTGTCGCCGCGGTTGCTTTGCGATCGAGCTTGATCGCGCCCGCCTTTTCAATATGCGGACCATCGCCGTCGGTGAGATGAAAGCCCCGCGCGGCCTTGGTCACGACCTCGAAGCGCAAGGGCACGGTCTCCGCCAATTGCCGGGCAAGGCCGAGCGCATCCTTGATCCGGCCGCGCACCACCTCGATTTCAATCTCCTGCAAGGGCTCGTTGCGGATGTCGGTCTTGATCGAGCCCTCATCGAGCACGAGGCTTAGCGTGCTCTCTTCGGACCCGACGATCCATTCGGTCCTTTGCACCTCGACACGAAAAACGGGCATCAGCGGGAAACGAAGTTTTTCATGGAGCTCGGCTGGGCAATGCTGGCGCAGATGATCGAGATCGGGCTCGCTGCCTGCGACATTGGTTTCATATTCGCCGCGCGCGAACAGCCCCTCCGAACCTGTGCCCGGAAGTTTCAGCGTCTGGACGGTATGATCGTCGAAGGCGCGCAGGCGCAGCGAGACTTTGGCTTTGCTCAGCGTATGATCCGGCGTGTCGAAATAGGTCGAGACATAGGATTTGACGTCGGGCGGGATGGAGGCCAGCAAAGGATGCGCCTTGAGCCTGGCCGCATCACCGGGCTCCAAAGCGAATTTCAATTCACGTTCCATCGAATCGGAACTCTGATGCGCTATGGCGTCCATCATCCCTCAACCACTTGGGACCGAAAGCGTTCGCAACCTAAGCCGCTCAATCGGCGCGGCATTCACGCCGGCTTGACCGACGGGTGAAACCGCCGCACGGCGAGAATGCCAAGACCTATGAAAATGATCAGCACCACACCTTGCGCTATGGCAAAGGGCGGCTCGGATTGCGTCGGCGCCAGGGGTTTCAGAAATGACAGTTTCTGAAAGCTCTGTACCACGGCGACGAAGACATTGAGATAAAGCGCCATGACGACCGCGACGACATAGACCGGACGCCAGAGGCCCGCCAGACGCAAAGCATAAAGCGACAAGACGGCGATCGCGAGCAGCACCAGCGAGATGCTGCCGACGGTGAGCGCCGGATCGAATGTTTTGAACGGAAAGAGAAATCCGGTCGCGCTGGTTGCGATCGTGGTCACGAGAAAGAGGGCGGTCCAGGCGGGGGCCTTTTTGTTTTCCATCATGGCAGCCAGAACGATGAGACCCGATGCGATGCCGATCAGGCTTAAGACGACATGAAATGTGGTAAAGGCTGAAAGCGACATCCCCAAGATCATGACAGTCCTCACCCGGCGTTTTTATCGCCGTGATTTTCGGCCAATCCGATGTCAGGTCAAGCTGGCACCGGCAGTCTCATTTTGAAGCGTGGCAAGGCGAAATCCAGGAATGCCCGAAGTTTCAATGGCAGAAGCCCCTGATCGGCATAAATGAGATTGACCGGCGATGGCGCCGGTTCGAAATCTTCGAGGACCACGATCAGTTTGCCGGCCGCGATCGCATCGGCTGCCTGATAGGACAAGACGCGCGTCAAGCCGACACCGCCAATCGCCGCATCGATGGCCGCTTCGCCGGTATTGATGCTCAATCGCGAATGGATCTTGACCGGGATTTCGGATTTGCCCGCCCGAAAGGTCCAGACATGCGGCGATGTCAGACTTTCGCGGGTCACGCAATCGTGTTTCGCGAGATCCTGCGGAGTCTTCGGACGGCCTCGCGCGGCGAGATAGGCCGGGCTCGCGCAAACGATCCGCCGGATGAGGCCGACCTGCCTTGCCACGAGGCTGCTGTCGGGAAGCTGCGCGATCCGGACGGCGAGATCGATATGATCTTCCAGAATGTGAACGAGATGATCGGCCAGCACCATCCTGACATTGATGTCGGGATAGGCCTTGAGAAAATCCGATACGACGGGCAGGACATGCAGCCGCCCGAACACGATCGGCGCCGTTATGACGAGATCGCCCTTCGGCGCGCTATATTCACCGGTCGCCGCGCGTTCGGCTTCGCCCACCTCTTCAAGGATGCGCTTGCAGGCCGCGACATAGGATTGCCCCGCGTCGGTGAGGCTGAGCTGCCGCGTCGTGCGCGTCAGCAGCTTTGTTTTCAGATGCGCCTCGAGTTCGGACACTTTCCGGCTGACACTCGCGAGCGGCATGCCGAGGCGGCGGCCGGCGGCCGAGAGGCTACCGGCGTCCACCGCCGTCACAAGTATGGACATGGCTTCGAAGCGATCCATCAATCCTTCCGTAATTTGAGAGGATATATATCGAATATGATGTCTATTGCCTCTTAATGGAAGACCCTAAGTCTTCTCGGTCAGGCCAATGCGGCCGCGATCGGAGGAAGAAGGTCAATGTCACGCATCGAAATCCCCGCGACCGTCGAAGACGCGCCTGCGAAGTCCCAGCCGATGCTGGAGGCGGTGAAGAAAATGCTCGGCAGCGTGCCGAACTTGTTTCGTCTTGTATCGGTGAGTCCCGCTGCGCTCGAAGGTTATCTCGGCCTCTTCGGCGCACTGAACAAAGGCGCTTTGCCGGCACCGACGCGCGAGCGTATCGCCTTGGCGATCGCCGAGGTCAATGGCTGCGACTATTGCCTGTCGGCCCATACCTATCTAGGCAAAAACGTCGCGAAACTCGACGATGCCGAGATCACCGCCAATCGCAGCGGCTTCTCCAACGATCTGAAAGCGGACGCAGCCGTACGTTTCGCGGTCAAGGTCGCGAAAGAGCATGGCCATGTCAGCGAGGAAGATGTCCGCGCCGTGAAGCGCGCGGGCTATGACGACGCGCAGGTGATCGAAATCGTGCAGCACGTCGCCCTGAACGTCTGGACCAATTACCTCAACGAAGTCGCCAAGACCGATATCGATTTTCCCGCCGTCGTCGCCCGCAGGGCCGCGTAAAGCCCGTCATTTCTCCTGCGGCGCAACGCGCCGCGGGCGCAGTCGCACACGCAAAGGTTTTGGAGCCCGCCATGAACCATCCGCCCCTGCCGCCTTTTTCCGCCGAAACGGCGGCTGAAAAAGCCCGCCTTGCCGAGGATGCCTGGAATACGCGCGATCCGGCACGCGTCGCGCTCGCCTACACGGAGGATAGCCATTGGCGCAATCGCGCCGAATTCGTGCAAGGCCGCGACGCGATCGAAGCCTTCTTGACACGCAAGTGGAAACGCGAGTTCGACTATCGTCTCATCAAGGAACTTTGGGCTTTCGCCGGCAATCGCATCGCCGTGCGCTTCGCCTATGAGTGGCGCGACGTTAGCAACAAATGGTATCGCTCCCATGGGAACGAGAATTGGCAGTTCGACGCCGAAGGCCTGATGCTCTGGCGCTGGGCCAGCATCAACGATCAGCGGATCACGGAAGCCGAGCGCAAATACCACTGGCCGCTGGGGCGTCGCCCTGACGATCATCCGGGCCTCAGCGATCTAGGGCTTTAGAACTCTCCGACCACCGCCTCACCAATGACCCTTCCTCCGGTTCCAGCGATAGAGCAGGCCGGCGAAGCGGTCATAGGTGAAGCGCGTGATCTGCCGGAGTATCGGCAAACCCAGCATTCGCCCCAGCCAGGCATCCCCCGGCGTCCGGTGCCAGATCTCGATCGCGCAATCGGCAACGATA
>JAATEW010000327.1 GCA_015655535.1 Hyphomicrobiales bacterium
CGCAGCAAGGCGACTGCCCTATCTGCAACTGCCAAGCAATCCGGCAGGCGGCACGTCAGGTCACGCAGCTTTACGACCGGCATTTGTCCCCGTCGGGGTTGCGCACCTCGCAATTGACCGTCCTGGTCAATCTCTCGCGCGGCGGCCCACAGTCAATCCATGAATTGGCTGCTAGCCTGGTGATGGATCGCACGACCTTGGGCCGGGGCATAAGGCCCCTGGAGCGCGATGGCTTGATCGAAATCGGCGACGGCCCCGACGGACGCACGCGCGCTCTCAGGCTCACCGCGGCCGGGCGCAAGAAACTCGCTCAGGCCCTGCCGCTTTGGCAGGCCGCTCAAACCGAGTTCGAAACAGCCTTCGGCCCAGCCGAGGCTCTGGCTTTACGCACGACTCTCAACCGGGTCGTGACCATGATCCCCCGCGAAGACTAAGCGCGGCCCGGAAGACCACTTCAAGACCAGCTAGAGGGAGTTTGCATCATGAAAATCGAAGGTTCAGTCGCGCTCGTCACCGGCGCCAATCGCGGATTGGGCAAGGTCTTTGCCGAAAAGCTGCTCGCCGCGGGCGCGCGTAAAGTCTATGCCGGCGCGCGCGATCCTGGGAAGGTCGCGATACCGGGCGTCATACCGGTCAAGCTCGACATCACGAATTCGGACGATGTGAAGGCGGCCGCCGCGGCCTGCGGCGACGTCACGCTCCTCATCAACAATGCCGGCATCGCGGCGCCCGTGCCGCTCCTCGGCGGGGACGTGACAGAACAGGCGCATCGCGAAATGGAGACCAATTATTTCGGCACCTGGCGCGTGAGCAGCGCCTTCGCGCCGATCCTCGTCAAGAATGGCGGCGGCGCTCTCATCAACATCCTCTCCGTGGCCTCGTGGAGAGCTCTTGCGCCGCTGCAATCCTACAGCGCGTCGAAATCGGCCGAATGGTCTTTGACCAACGCGCTTCGCAACGAATTGCGGAAAGACGGCACGCAAGTCATCGGCGTTCACGCCGGCTTTATCGATACCGAGCTGGTGAGCTCTTTCAACGCACCGAAAACCAGCCCTCAGGACATCGTGGCGCGAGTCCTGGCGGCGCTTGAAAACGGTGAAGAGGAAGTGCTCGCCGACGAAGTGTCCCGCAATGTCAAAGCAGGGCTGAACGCCGAGCCGCCGGTCTATCGGGCGGCGTGAGCCCTTTCGGGGATTTGTATAGAAACCCTCGCCCTTCGAGACGCGCTCCCTCCAGGTGTACCCGCGCGACTTGGGACGTTGCTAATGCCCATTTCGGGCGAGCCCGAAATGGGTGGAGCGCTTCTCGGGGTGAGGTTTCGCTCACGCACTCGGCCCTCGTGCTAGAGCGGGATGAGCAAAAGTGCGAAGCGGTTTTACGGCGCAATCCAGTTTACGCAGATTGCGCAAGCCTATTGGAGAAAAACATGTCCCATGACTCGCGCGCACGCCATCCGTTCCTCGATGACCTGACGCCCGACGCGGAATTCACGGGTACCGTTCTGCGCCGGCCTATTTCCGGCCGCGAAAATATCAAGACGTTTATCGGAGCCGTCGCCACGCTCTACAAATCACAAACACCGGTCTTTCTCGAAACCATCGGGTCTCGCAGCTTTCTTCAATATGAAGCTGTGCTCACTAACGGAATGTCGTTGACCGGAGTAGCCGTCATCGAGCGCAACGCCGATGGCGGCGTGCACCACGTATCGGTCACCATGCACCCTCTTGGCCCGGTACTCTCGCTGTCCGGCCAGCTCGGCGCGCTTGTGAACAACGAGCTTGGCGAAGGTCTGCTCCTCTGAAAACTCCACGGTCAAGCAACGGGCGAAGGCCCCCGTGTTTCGAGAGGCGTCCCGACAGGATGCTCTCCGGCGCGAGGCTTTTCGCGAGGATATAGGCGTCAAAAGGCGGCTGGCCTATAAGGCCGCATGACCTATCTGCCCAAAGACATCATCGCCTTCTGGTACGAAGCCGGCCCCTATCGCTGGTACGATGCGACGCCGGAATTCGACGCGGAGGTCAAAGCCAAATGGCTTGCCGCGCATGAGGCGGCAGCGCGCGGGGACCACGCCGCTTGGCAGGATAATCCCGAAGGCGCTCTGGCGCTGCTCCTGCTTCTCGATCAATTCCCGCGCAACATGTTTCGCGGCACGCCGCGCGCCTTCGAAACCGACCATCTCGCTTACGAGGTCGCCGCGCAGACGGTCGCGCAAGGCTTCGACCAGAAATTCAAAAATCCCTGGCGCCGGTTTTTCTATCTGCCTTTCATGCATTCGGAAAATCTGGCCGACCAGAAACGCTGTCTCGAACTCTGTCTGGCCTGCGGTGACCAAGGCGGTATTGGCGCCGCCCGCATCCATCTGATGCTGATCGCCCGTTTCGGCCGGTTTCCGCACCGCAACGCGGTTTTGGGCCGGGACATGACCGCGACGGAACAGGCCTATCTCAATGCGGGCGGCTGGAGCGGCTAACCGCCAGGGGCTTCTCTTTCCAAGATCGCGCCGCATCTCGATCTGTCGTCAAAGGGCAGCGGCTTCATGATATAAGCGAGGCGCTTCGTTCCAAGCCGGACGGCCCATAGGACCGACATAAGACCTTGCGTGAAAGCTTAACCGTATTTGCCGGCCTTGTGATTCTCTGCCTTAGCATCGCTTTGGCAGCGCCTTATTTCGTCGATTGGAACGCACAGCGCGGCTTAATCGAAACCAAGCTCTCGCAGGCGCTCGGCGAGAAAGTCGCCATTCGCGGCAATCTCGATCTGAAGATTCTGCCGACGCCCTATCTGCATCTCCAGAAGATCGAAATTTCGGATGAAGCCGCCTCGGCGAGCTTCACCGCCGACGATGTTTTCCTCGAAATCGCCATTCCTCCGCTGTTGCGCGGCGAGGTCGATTTCATCGAGGCGCGGGTGAAAAGCCCGCGTCTCAAGCTGATCCAAGGCACGGACGGCACGTTGAAAGCGCCGCAGCCCGCAGGCTTTTCCGGCCAAGCCCGTTTCGAGCGGATCGCCATAGAAGATGGCCGCATCGAAATCGAAGATCCGGCGCAAGCTAACACGCTGGTTCTGGATCATCTCAATCTCAGCGCCGAGGCAAACTCGCTGGCAGGCCCCTTCAAAGGCGACGGCAGCGGGATGGTGCTTGGCGAGAAAACCGGCTTCCGCTTTTCGACCGGCCAGCGCGACGGCGACAGCCTGCGGCTGAAACTCGTCGTCGATAAAAGCAAGACGCATCCGCACGCCGATTTCGACGGCACGCTTATGTTCGAACATCGCAGGAACGGCCGCCTCGCAGCCTCCTTCGCCGGCAATGCCGGATTCTCAGGCCTTTGGCGCGGGGCCTCGGAGAATAGCAACATTGCCATCCCCTGGCGCCTTGCCGGTCCGCTGCGCATAGCCGACCGCAAAGCCACGATGGACACGCTCGATCTGCGTCTCGGCGACGAAGACCACGGCGTGAATACGGCCGGCACGGCCGAACTCGATTTCGCAACGACGCCCAAAGCCAGCGTCAATCTCCGCGCCAAGCAGATCGACATCGACCGTCTGCTGGCCGATCCGGCAAAGCCGCAAACGCCCGAGACGCTCGAACAAAGCCTCACGGGGTTCATGAATGAATCGCGTCTTTCGACCTTCCCCATTCCGCTCACCCTGGACGCCAGCGTCGAGACGGCGACACTGAACGGCGAAACGCTTGCCGATCTTTCCGGCGCATTGGTCATCAACCAGAACCAGCCGGTCTGGCTGCGCCTTGAATCGAGCCTGCCCGGCCGTTCGCATGTGCATCTCGACGGGCGGCTCGAAGCGGGCGCGGCCATGCAGTTCGATGGCCGCATCGAGGCTGGCTTCGGCGATTTTGAGCGCATGAATTCATGGCTCGCAGGCGTGCTGCCGCATTGGGCCGAGGAAACGCGCAAGCTGCCGTTCCGCACGCTCGAAGTCAGCGGCGAAACGAGCCTGTCGCGCGTCGGCTTTTCCGGCCGCGGTCTCAATCTGCGCCTCGATCGTTCAAGCCTCACCGGCAATCTCTCCTATACGCAGGCGGTTGGTGCGGAGCACGCGCGTTTCTTTGTCGACATGAGCGCGCCCTCGCTCGATCTCGACAACTGGCCCGATCTGAAAGATGCCGCTCATCTCGTTGAGGCGACCGATCTCGCGATCCGCTTCGACGCGCATGCGGTGAAACTCGGCGGCCTGCGCAAAGGCGCAGTCGATACCGGCGAGATCCGGCTGAAACTCACCAAGACCGGCATCAATACAAATCTCGAAGAGCTGAGCTTGAATGGCGTCGGCGGCGCCAGCGTCACCGCCAAGGGCACATGGAGCGGACAAAGCGGCGGCCTCGACGCCAAACTCAATGCGCCGCGGCTCGGCGATCTGACGGTGTTCCTCCAGCATGTCGCCCCTAGCGCATCGCTCGACATGGTAGCGGAGCGCGCGACGGCCTTGTCGCCGATGCAATTCGATCTTCATGCCGAGGCGGCGAGCGGCGCGGCGCCCTCCTCCCCGCCGGCGCTGACCGCTTTGACGCTTGCGGGGACCGCGGGCACGACGCGCCTCTCGGCCAATATCAAATCCAATCCGAAGAGCCCCAGCCTTAGCACCGCATCTGCGACGATCGACGCGCCCGATGGCGCAGCCCTGCTCCGCCAATTGGGCGCGCAAGTCTTGCCGCTGAATGGATTGGGGCGAGGACATATCGAGATCAAGACTCGGGGGCCTGTAAGCGGCTCGCCCGATACGGCGTTGCAGGCGTCTCTTGCCGGGCTCAACATCAATTTCCATGGCCGGATTGAGCCGCTCGGCGCAGGGTCCGAAACGCTCGCCGCCAACGGCCAATTGACCGTGGCCGGTGC
>JAATEW010000256.1 GCA_015655535.1 Hyphomicrobiales bacterium
CGCGGCGTCGATTTCGTCGGCCAGGAAGTGGTCAATCTGTCTACGACGCCGATGTGGATCGGCGGCCATCTCACGCCGCGGCCTTTCGTGCTGCGCGTCTATGCAACGCAGACCGCTGACGGTTGGAAAGTCATGCCCGGCGGTTTCTGCCGCATCTCGGATCGCGCCGATGCCCGCGCCGTGTCGATGGGGGCAGGGGTCAAATCGGCCGATGTCTGGGTGTTGTCCGAAAAGCCGGTCGAGATGGTTTCGCTTCTGCCGACCGACGAGACGGTTCGCATCCGCCGCATCATGGGCGTTCTGCCAAGCCGCGCCGCCGATAATCTCTTCTGGCTCGGCCGCTATCTCGAACGCGCCGAAGCAACCTTGCGGCTCATCCGCTCGCTCGCCGGACGCCTGACCGAAGCCGATCCGCGCATCGCCGATGCGGGCCGCACCGCGAGCCGTCTCGCCGGTTTGTTCGTGGCCTGGGGCGCAGCGCCGCCCAATGCGAGCGAAGATACGATCGGGCTCGCATCCGTCGCCCTGCACAGCGAAAACCAATATGGCTCGGTCTTGTCGCTGGTGCGCGATGCGCGCCGCGCGGCCTCTTTCATACGCGAGCGTCTGTCGCCCGACACTTGGCGGCTCATCAACGAACTCACCGTCGGATTAGCACGCGACGACGACACGATCGAAACCGAAACGGAGATTTTCGAGCGCGCTGACGCGGCTTTGCGCATCCTCGCCGCCATCGCGGGTCTCGGTCAGGAGAACATGAACCGTGGCGCGGGCTGGCATTTCTTCGATGCCGGGCGCCGCATCGAGCGCGCCGTCGATGCATGCCGCTTTGCCCGCTATTTCGCCAGCCGCGAAGCGCCGGCCGACGATCTCGATGCGCTGCTCGATCTTGTCGACTCGCAGATCACTTACCGTTCGCGCTATCTGATGGGCGTCGCGGTCTCGACAGTGCGCGACATGGTCGTGCTCGACCCGTTCAATCCGCGCTCTGTTGCCTTCCAGGTCGAGCGTCTTGTCGAACATCTGGAAAAGCTGCCTGTGCTCAATGAAGACGGCATGCTGGAGGCGCCGCGCCGTCAGGTACTGGCACTCGCGGCCGAGATCGCGACATCGGTCGCGGCCGGGCTCGACAATGACCGCATCCTCGCCTTCGAGCAAAACCTGCTCGGCCTCGCCGACGCCATCGCGCAGCGTTATTTCCTGCAGGGGCCGCATATTGCCCGCGCGGACAAATCGAGCGGGCTCGCGTGATCTACGATATCCGGCATCTCACATCCTACGCCTATGGGTCGAGCGTCACCTTTTCGCATTGCGCCTTGCGGCTTTTGCCGAAGGATGGCGCCGGCCAATATGTGATGGCGGCTTCGCTCGATATCGATCCGGCACCGAAGGAATTGCATCAGAAGATCTGTTTCTTCGGCAATCGCGTGACCTCGCTCACGATTGAGACGCCGCATCGCAGGCTTTCGGTCGAAGCCAATATTTCGATCGAGATCGACCGTGAGGTGACGCTCCATCCAAAGCTCACGCCGGCCTGGGAATATGTGCGCGACAGCGCCTTTGCCAGCACGTCGCTCGACCCAGACTCGCCGGTGCATTTTCTCTATCCGAGCCGCTTCGTGCCGCATTATCAGCCCGCGGTGGATTATGCGCGCGCGCATTTCACGGCCGGGCGGCCGGTGTTGGAGGCCGCGATCGAACTCATGCACCGCATGCGCGGCGATTTCAGATATGATCCGAAGGCGACCATTCTCTCGACGCCTTTGTCGGAGGCTTTCGAGAAGCGTCACGGCGTCTGCCAGGATTTCGCGCATATCATGATCGCTGCGCTGCGGGGGATCGGTCTTCCGGCTGCTTACGTCTCGGGCTATATCCGCACGATTCCGCCGGAAGGGCAGCCGCGTCTGCAAGGGGCCGATGCCATGCACGCCTGGGTGTCGCTTTGGTGCGGCGAGGCCTGCGGCTGGATCGATCTCGATCCGACGAACGACATGCTGATCGGCAACGATCATATCGTGTTGGCGCGAGGCCGAGACTACGCCGATATCTCGCCGGTCGCGGGGATTATTCTGGGCACGCGCGAGCAGGATGTCGATGTGCAGGTCGATGTCGTGCCGAGAGTGTGAGATTAGCGGCGGTTAAAAATAACCCAACTCGCAGTATTTCCGCTCTTCAATAAATGCATAAGTCGGAGAGAAGTCGATTTCCAAAAGCGTCATTGCCTTGTCGTTCAATAAAAACGTGCCGCTGATGTGAGGCGTTCTGGTGTCGATCGTTTTATCACCGTTACGTCGACTTAGCTTGATAGTCTGGGGATCGATATGCTTGTCTGCTGAATGAAGGACATAAATACGTTCTCCTCCATTATTTTCAAACCTATATTGCCGATCCTCGACCGAGCATTTTTTCGCGTCGTCTCGCTGGAGCACGTCGATCAGCTTCTTCTCCCGGCTGGGTTTTGTCTGTAATTGTACCGCGCGAACGAATGGGTAGATATGGTTGCCGGAACAGTTGAGCCAGCCATCGTCATTTGACGTACGACCGGCAAGCTGTTCGCAAATCAGCCCCATATTGAACCATGCGGCGGCCTGATCCGCGGGCGATTTGAGATTCTTTGTGGCTTGGACCGCGGCTCTCGCCGCCTCGCCCATGCGGCCGGTCTTGAGCGCTATCAACGGAAAGTCGGCGAGGGCCTTCTGGTTGTTGGGGTCGGCGGCAAGAGCGAGCGCTGTGGCATTATAAGCTGGCTCGATCTCGCCTTTGGCATAGCGCGCTTCCGCGCTTGTGACCTGCTTGGCCGCGATCCCAGCAAGCTCCGCGGCGTCTAGCAGGCGCAATAGGCTTGTGAGCGCTGCATATTCGCTCAGGTGGATGTTGGGATTTCGCTTCGACTCAGCCTGTCCATTCGATGCGGGGTCATCCGTCGCATAATAGCGCAGCCAATCCAAAGGTGTTTCCTCGGTTTGGTCACGAGCGGCTTTTATGTAAGGCGCGGCTCCGCTCTTGACCAAGAGACGGATCATATCGGCGGACGCGTATCGCGCCGCATAATGCAGTGCGGTCATATTTGAAGTTTTTAAGGTATATTCGCATTGGTCAGTCGGTATGAAAGTCCGCGCGTTTGGATTGGCTCCGAAGGAAAGCAGCACTTTCGCGGCTTCCAACTGGTTGTATTGCGCGGCATACATGAGCGGCGTCTTACCGAACGCATTGGCGTGATTAGGGTTGGCCTTCTTCTCCAGAAGATAGCGAAGCGCTTCCGGATATCGGATCGCGACGTTGAGGATACTATCTTTATCTGTATCGATGGCGTTGTCTTTATCCGGCACGTCGATCTTTGAAATATCGATGTCGATGGACTTGATCTCGGCCATGGACTTATGGACGAGCAAAGCCTGTCTCAATTCCATTTCTCTTGGGGAAAATGATTCGCTGGAGCCAAAGGAAAAGCCCAGGCCGATCGCGTGTTTTAAAACGCTGTTGGCAATCGTTTCTGCTTCATTTGGCTGCCATCCGAATTTCTTCGTATAGAATTTAGTGAGCGTTGTTGCCGCTGTAGCGAATCTCTGTTCGTATTCGTCAAAGGCACGCCGTTCGCTGATCCCGCCGAGCGCCCATGTGCGCAAGCCTTCGGCTGCTTCTTCGTATCTTTGCATGCCATGGGCTGCCAGGAAGTCACGCGCGGCGATCAATTCCCAGGGACGATAGGGAGATATGTCGAGCGTCCTTTCCAGCGCCTCCTTGTGCAGATAACCCCATGCTCCGCTTCCGCAATAGCCGCCGGTATGTGCCATGCCATCGGAGGCGACTTTCAGCGCCTGAAGGACTTTGACTGTCTCTGTTACATCTTGGTCATCGCTTTTTTGAAGGTCTTGAGGCGCAAGGGCGACGCTGCATGAAAGTTTGAAGTCCTTTGGCGAAGCCAAACGATAAACTTCAAGATGATCATTTACGACGCCCACGAGATAACGATTGCCATCATCCGACTTGTAGACGCTCCAAGAGATCGCCAGAGGCGTCTTAGGCAAAAGCGGCTTTTCGCTACCATTATCTGGTTTGTCGGAAATTTGTGCGTAGAAGGTGTCACAAGCACTGCCGCAGCCTGAGTTTCTCTCCAAGGAGAGAAGCGCACGTTTCCCATCGGGTGTTGTGAAGGTAAATGAAAGGGAATTGTCGGGATCGGCTTGGAAAGTGGGATCATTTTTATCAAGGTCGTCTAGGTCCAAAGCCTTGCCGAAGCCCACGACCTCCTTGCCCAATAAGTCACTTTCCCAGCTCACGGGAGTTTTAAATTTTTGCTTAGCCGCTGCCAAAACCGAATCGCAATGCTGGTCATTGCTCGATATGAGCGCTGGCTCGAACCATAGGTGTGAAAGGTCCGGGCTCGCCGCTTGGGACGAACCGCATAATAAACACATGCTGAAGAGCCATGCGGCTATGATCGACGATGCAAGCAATCGTGGTTGCATATTGAAAAACGATCCGGCTCAAATCGATGGCTTTATTGAGCTTTAAAAATACGAAAATGATTGGATTATGTTTATGCGTCTCATATCCCGAGACGCAAAGCAAGCTCTTAATATATATATCTGCCTTGCGCGCGCTGCACCATTTTGTTTGCGTGATAGATTGATCGAGATCGGCCGTATATTGATCGGATGAATTTATGTGTTCGAATGATTTTCAAGACTTTCTCATGCGCGACGAGAAGATCATCTGGTCGGGACAACCGGCACGTGGGGTCTTGTTCACTGGCGCGGATTTCCTCTTGATCCCTTTCAGTTTGCTATGGGGCGGTTTTGCTCTTTTCTGGGAATCGGCCGTGTTGAGCCAGCCCAAAGCACCTCTCATCATGAAATTCTGGGGCATTCCATTCGTGCTGATCGGCCTGTTTTTGATCGTCGGCCGGTTTTTTCTCGATGCCTGGATCAGGACGGGTTTGCGATATGCGATAACCAATCGGCGCGTTCTCATTTCGAGATCGGGACCTTTCGCCAAGTTCACATCCCTGAACCTCGATCGGCTGCCGGAAGTGAATTTGACGCAAAGGGCCGATGGCCGGGGTACGATTCGCTTCGGCGAAAATGCTTCGATGTGGGGAGGGCGCAACAGCTTTGCGATGTGGTCGCCCGCGCTCGATCCGACGCCGCAATTTATCATGATTGAGAACGTTCGCGGCGTATTCGAACAGCTTCAACACGCTGCCCGAGCGCCCTCATCTTGAGGAACAGCCGTCTCGTAAGACGTAGGCGGGCCAACCGTCATTGCGAGGAGCTTCGCTCCGAAGCAATCCAGATTAAAGACCTGAAGCTGCAACCTGGATTGCTTCGGAGCGAAGCTCCTCGCAATGACGGCTCCCTAATCGAGGCTTCCGCCTCACGCCGCGTGCTCTTCCCCTATCGACTCAAGCACGGCGTCGCGCCATTCCTGCTTGATCGGCAGGATTGGCGGCACGGGGATGACATCGGGCGCGGGAGTCGGCGCCGAAACCGCATCGATATTCTGCGTCCGGAAGGCTTTGCGCAGGAAGAGATTATAGATCATCCATTGCGCCCGCTGCCGCTTGCCGGCGTAGGGGAACCGGCTGGCGATCGAGGCGGTCGAATAGAAATCATGATTGGCGCGTTTAAAACCGACGCGCAGCTCGTCCGGCGTCATTTGCGCCGGCTGATAGACGACATGGGCCTGATCGTAATCCGTCCAATCGAAGGAAACGATGCGGTTTGCCTTTTTCAGCTCATACCAGGTGAGCGTGCCCGGATAGGGCGTCAGCGTCGAGAACCCGCAGGCATCGAATTTGGCATCGACGTTGAATTTGACGGTTTCGTCGAAGACCGAAAGATCGTCGCCGTCGAAGCCGAACATGAACAGGCCGAAGACCATCATGCCGTAGGAATGCACCTTCTCGACGAGCTTGACGAAAGTCTCCGGCCGGTTGACATGCTTATGCACGCTGGTCAGCGTCGAACGCGTGATCGACTCGAAGCCGATGCTCAAAAGCGTGCAGCCGCTTTCGGCCGCGAGTTCCAGCATCTCGTCGTCCTGGGCGAGTTTCGAGGTGACGCCGGCCTGCCAATGAAACCCGCGCCCCTTCAAGGCGCGCATGACTTCCTTCGGACGCTCCGGCGTGCCGAAGAAATCGGCGTCATTGATCGAAATGTTGCGCTCGCCGCATTCCTCCATCTCGCGGATCACCTCGTCGACGGGGCGGTAGCGGAATTTGAGGCCGTTCATCAGCGGCTCGGCGCAGAAGGTGCAGCCTTGATGGCAGCCGCGCGATGTC
Organism: Hyphomicrobiales bacterium; assembly: GCA_015655535.1. Classification (GTDB taxonomy): domain Bacteria; phylum Pseudomonadota; class Alphaproteobacteria; order Rhizobiales; family Beijerinckiaceae; genus Methyloferula. The sequence continues at coordinate 6,284 of JAATEW010000256.1, forward strand.
TGAACGAAGGTGCGGTTCACATAGCGGTTTTTCTTGAGCAGGTCGTAACGCGGCATCCGCATGCCTTCCATCGAATGCAATATGTTCGATTTATAGGTGCCACGCATCGCGCCGTCTTCGAGATCGTCGAGCAATTTGTCGATCACAAGCTCGACTTCCCCGATGACGACGGCGTCGCAATGTTGCAGGGCTTCCTCCGGCATGAAGCTCGGATGCACGCCGCCCATGACGACGGGGATGCCCTTGGCACGGAATTGGTCGGCAATCTCGTAACCGCGGTTGACGTAACTCGTCATCGCGGAAATGCCGACGAGATCGGCCTTCAAATCGAAGTCGACCGTCTCGATGTTCTCGTCGGTGAGCACGACTTCGTATTGGTCGCGTGGAATGCATGCGGCGACGGCGAGCAGTCCGGCCAGCGGAGAATAGAGCGCCCGGTTCAGATACATGGGGCGGGTCGTGACCGAATCCGTTTTGGGATTGATGAGATGAATAATGCGCGTGCGCATGGCGTTCTCCCCCTGGCGCGATCAGCGCCTATCCAACTTCATGATGATGAAGCGGCTTCTCCGAACCAATCAAACTATGAAATTGTAGCCTTTGCAGGGCAATTGGGCCAGCATGATACTACTGGGTCAGCCGGGCCGTCTTACGAGGACCGCGCGCGGTACCAGATAGATCCCGCTCCTCAAGAAAACCCAAGATATGCCCGCAGCGCGGAAGTAACCTTGGCCATCAGGGCCGGTTTGATACGGCCCAAAGGCTCGGCATGGCGGGCCTCGATGGTTGTGAGCTTACATGGCCTGATGATGGAGGGGGCCGGAAGACCAGTATCCTCATAGGGCTTCCCAAGCGAGACATCGCCGGGCCGAGGCCGGTTTTCGGCGCTCGTGATCATGACGATCCAAAGCAGATTCTCGTCCTTGGCGATGCCACCCGCTGAGACGACGAGGGCCGGGCGCCGCTGCCTTGTCGCGCGATCGGTATAGGGAAATGGTACCCCTATAATGTCGCCCTGCTCAAAGCTTGCCATAGGCCTTCCGATCCGCGGCGCTATCCCATTCGCTGAAAGTTGCGAAAGGATCGTCGAGTGAGCCCGGCTGGGCCTTGGTCAAGATCACGCGGTCTTTTTCGATCGTATAGGCGATTTCATCGCCTTCCTTGAGGTGGAGCGCGGTCCGGATCGGCTGCGGAATGGTCGTCTGCGCCTTGGTCGTCAGCTTGCTCGTAATCATGGGCACCTCGAAAGGATATCCTTAACGACAAGGATTTCCTTTCCCGCTCGCAAGGTCAATTGGGTTTGGCGATTTCGACGCCGGCGAAATACCGTTCGAAACCCTCGATGATGCCCTTCATATGATCTTCTTTCAGGCCGAACGAGACTTCGAATCCGTCGGGTGTCGTCAAGGTCAGGATGACGGTTTTCGGATTGGAGGATAATTCGGTACGGAACTTTCCAAGCTGATAGACGAGACGCAGACTGGGATCTTGATGGCGCGCCTGCAGCGCCAAGTTGACCATGCGCGGCAGCGTCATGAGAAACGCGTTCAGGCATTCGCTCGGCAGGGTGAGGGAGCCGGGATGTCCGCTTAAATCTTTAAAGCCGATCCGGAAGCAATCGCCGTCTGTCGAGACGTCGAGGGCGGTCAATCCCTCGCCCATGATATCTTCCGCGGTCATTGGAACGCTCCTATCCAGCCTATGGTTGATAGGAGACCTGGATGGAGAGCATTGCAGCATCGTTACACGGCACGGTAAGATCGTTACGGCTGTCATGGCAGGCGAAGCTTGCCGGACTCTCCGCATTCGACATCGCTCCGCGAACGCGTTTCGCACATTCATGGAGAGCACCTTTGTATCCCAATGTTCAGCTCCATATCGCCGGTCAATGGCGCGATGCCGAAGGCGGCCGGACACTACCGGTGCTGAACCCGGCGACCGAGGAGCAGATCGGCACGGTCGCGCATGCCTCGCACAACGATCTCGACGCGGCTTTGGCGGCGGCGGCGAAGGGCTTTTCGATCTGGAGCCAGACGTCCGCCTTCGAGCGCGCCAAGATCATGCGCCGCGCGGCTGCGCTTCTGCGCGAGCGGGTCAAATCGATTTCGCAACTCATGACATTGGAGCAAGGCAAGCCGCTCTTCGAGTCGAAGACCGAGACGCTTCTCGCGGCCGATATCATCGAGTGGTTCGCCGAGGAAGCGCGCCGCACCTATGGAAGCGTGGTGCCGGCGCGGGCGCCCGGCATCTACCAGCTTGTGCTGAAAGAGCCTGTCGGGCCGGTCGCCGCCTTCACGCCGTGGAATTTTCCGATCAACCAGGCCGTGCGCAAGCTCTCGGCGGCGCTTGCCGCGGGCTGCTCCATCATCGTCAAGGCGGCGGAGGAGACGCCGGCCTCACCCGCCGAGCTCATTCGCGCCTTTGCGGATGCCGGCGTGCCGGAGGGCGTCATCGGGCTCGTCTATGGTGTGCCCTCCGATATCAGTGAATATCTCATCCCGCATCCGACGATCCGCAAATTGACCTTCACCGGCTCGACGCCGGTCGGCAAGCAACTCGCGGCTCTGGCCGGCGCCCATATGAAACGCATCACGATGGAGCTCGGCGGTCATGCGCCCGCGGTCATCTTCGACGATGCGGATGTGGATGTCGCGGTGACGCAATTGATCAAGGCCAAATTCCGCAACGCCGGACAGGTCTGCGTGTCGCCGACGCGCTTTCTCGTGCAGACGAAAGTCTATGACACCTTCGTCGGCAAGTTCGCCGGCGCGGCAAAGGCGCTCAAGGTCGGCGACGGTTCGAGCGAAGGCGTCGACATGGGGCCGCTTGCCAATGAGCGCCGCATCAACGCGATGGAGGCGCTTCTGGCCGATGCGCTGCAAAAGGGTGCCACGATCGAGACCGGGGGCAAGCGCATCGGCAACAAGGGCTTTTTCTTCGAGCCGACCGTGGTCACGGGCGTCAACCGCGACATGCGGATGATGAATGAGGAGCCCTTCGGTCCGCTCGCCATGATGCTGCCTTTCGAGACGTTCGAAGAGGCGGTGGAGGAGGCCAATCGGCTCCCCTATGGGCTCGCCTCCTATGCCTATACGCGCTCGGCCAAGACGGCGAATAGGGTGGCGGCCTGCATCGAGGCCGGGATGATGACGATCAATCATCTCGGCCTTGCTTTGCCGGAAGTGCCCTTCGGCGGCATGAAGGACTCGGGCTATGGGTCCGAGGGTGGCGCTGAGGCCATCGAATCCTATCTCAATACGAAATTCGTGTCGCAGGCCGGACTTTAATTCACGCCGATTTGCAATGCTGCCGCTTACGCGCGCATCTCTTTGCCATTAGTCTGGAGCGGGCTAAGGGGGCGCCGATGGAAGCCATGGTACTGGTTGGGTTGATGCTTGTTCTGTCCTTCAGCGGCAAAGCAATCGCGGCCGATGATGATGTTCGTCGCGAACTGGTTCCCGCCGGCAAACTCCGCGTCGGCGTCGCCTATGCGCCCGCGCCAACGCCGCTCTTCGTCGTCAAGGATGCGGCGGGCGAAGCGCATGGCGTCGCAAGCGACCTCGGCGCCGCGGTCGGCAAAGCGCTCGGCGTGCCGGTCGCGTTTTTCGTCGCGCCGACAACTGCCGAAGTGACGAATGCGCTGGCTTCGGGCGCGATCGACATCGGCGTCATGCCGGCGGACGAGGATCGCCGCAAGCGCGTCGATTTCGTGCCGCCCTATTTCGTGATCGAATGTACCTATCTCGTCGCGGACAACCCCGAGATCAAGGCAATTGCCGATGTCGATCGCGACGGGATGACCGTTGTCGGCATCGCGGGGTCGGCGACGGAGCGCGCCGCCGCGCGCAGCCTGAAACTTGCGAAGATCGTCGAGGCCAAGACCGTCGACGAAGCCATGGCGATGATGAAAGCCGGAACCGTGCAAGCCTTCGCGCTTACGCATGACGCTCTGCCGCCTTTGCAGCCGCAAGTGCCGGGCTCGCGCATTCTCGACGGTGCGTTTGAGAGATTCGGTGTCGGCATGGCCGTGCAAAAGGATCATCCGGCGGCGCTTGCCTATATCAAGAACTTTATCGAGCGCGCCAAGGCCGATGGCACGATCCGCCGCGCCTTCGACGATGCGGGATTGAACGGCTTGCCGATCGCGCCTTAGGATAGATGGCCGTCGGAGACCGTGCGGATTTTCACGTCCCGCAAAAGGTCTGATACATGCCCTGATTGGGCGGCGGCGCGTCGGCATAAGGCGCGAACTCCGGCTGATCCTCGTAAGGTTTTGAGAGCACCGCCAGCAAGGTTTCGAAAGGCACGAAATCGCGTGTTTTCATCGCGGCTTCGATCACCGTTTCGACGCGATGATTGCGCGGGATGAAGGCCGGGTTCACGCGGCGCATGGCATCGCGGCGCGCCTGCACGTCCAGCGGTTCGAGCGCAAGCCGCTCACGCCAATGGACGGCCCAATCGTCGAAGGCGGTCGGATTGATGAAAAGATCCCGCACCGCGCCCTCTGCGTCAGTGCTCGCGGCGGCATCGCAGAGGTGCCGGAAGGTCAGCGTGAAATCGGCCTTGTTCAAAGCCATGCGGTCGAGCAGAGCCTGCATGAGTTCGGCGTCGCCCTCGCGTTCGTCCGAGAGCCCGAATTTCCGCCGCAAACCAGTTTGATGGGCTTGCTTGAAGAGCAGGGGAAAGGCGGCAAGAGCCTCGTTGGCCTGTTCCAGCGCCTTATCCTTATCGTCCGCGATAAGCGGCATCAGACATTCGGCAAGACGCGCCAGATTCCAATGCGCGATGCCGGGCTGGCGCGCATAGGCATAGCGCCCGGCATGATCGATCGAGCTGAACACCGTCTCTTTGTCATATGTGTCCATGAAAGCGCAGGGACCATAATCGATGGTCTCGCCCGCAATCGACATATTGTCGGTGTTCATGACACCGTGAATGAAGCCGACATTGAGCCAGCGCGCGACAAGCGCCGCCTGTCGCGCAATCACCGCGTCGAGCAAAGCGCGATAGGGCTGCGGCGCGCCTGCTGCGTCGGGATAATGCCGGGCGATCGTATAATCGGTGAGGCGGCGCAGCGCCTCGATGTCGCGCCTTGCGAGGAAGAATTGGAACGTGCCGACGCGGATATGGCTCGACGCGACGCGAGTAAAGACGGCGCCGGGCAACATGGTCTCGCGGATGACGTTTTCGCCCGTCGTCACCGCGGCGAGCGCGCGCGTCGTCGGAATGCCGAGCGCATACATCGCCTCGCTGATCAGATATTCGCGCAGGACAGGACCAAGCGCCGCGCGTCCGTCGCCGCGCCGCGAAAAGGGCGTCGGACCGGAGCCTTTGAGCTGAATATCGCGGCGCATGCCGTCGCGATCGACGACTTCGCCAAGCAGGATCGCGCGCCCGTCGCCCAATTGCGGAACGAACTGGCCGAACTGGTGCCCCGCATAAGCGGTCGCGATCGGCTCCGCGCCGTCCGGAATGCGCTTGCCGGCGAGGATCTCGATGCCTTCCGGGCTCGCAAGCGCGCCGGGATCGAGCCCGAGCTGCAAAGCGAGCTCATGGTTGAGCTTGATGAGGGCAGGCGCCGCGACGGAAGCCGGCAGAACCCGCGCGTGAAACGAATCCGGCAGCTTCGCATAGGAATTGTCGAAGGGAATAGGCGCTGTCATGTCGAGGCGATCTCCTCCGGCGGCGATATAGGGCTCGGCGATGTGATGCAAGAGCCGAGCCTGAGTGGTTTCAAGGGCGGATGCCCGGATCGCGTCGCGGCAGGTTTCTCGCGATAAGGCGGCTCACTGCCGACTTGCGATATTTTGCAATCGCAGTTCCGGAAAACTTGATAGGTTTTGTGCGGGAAATGCAGCCTGGGGCGTGAACCATGACCGATTCAACCTCTCATATCGAGCCGAAAGCCATCCCTCCGGAAATCGACCGCTGGAACTGGGGCGCATTTCTGCTCAATTGGATATGGGGTGTTGGAAACAACACTTTCATCGCGCTCCTGACCTTCATTCCGTTTTTCGGCATTTTGATCATGCCTTTCGTTCTCGGGGCGAAGGGCAGTGCCTGGGCCTGGCGCAACGGACGATGGGACAGCATAGAGCATTTCAAGCGCGTGCAGCGTTTGTGGGCCATCTGGGGAGCCGTCATCTGGATTGGCGCGATCGTGCTATGGGGCGGCTTATTCGGCAGCGTCTTCTACATGCTCGGACATTCCGACGCCTACAGACTTGGCGTCGCCAAGCTGCAGGCCAATTCCGAGGCGGTGAATGTTCTCGGCACGCCTATACAAACGGGGATTCCGATGGGCTCGGTCTCTCTCGCCGGCGCGTCAGGAAAAGCACTCCTTAATTTTTCCGTGAGCGGGACGAAGGCTACGGGGCAGGCTTTTCTGGAAGCGGTCAAACAAAACGGTGTTTGGGCGATCACGCATTTCAAACTCAAAGTCGATGGCCGCGACGATGTAATCGATCTCATGAACGAAACACGCGCAGAGATCGAGGAGACACAAAGACCGATTGCAGCGGGCTATCATCAAACGCGTTCTAAGCTTTTGTTTGAGCGCATGATCTTATTACGAAAGGCCCACAATTTTTCGGGATCATGCTCTCAATCAAGCGGCGTGTGGCGCAGCCTCAACGCAGTGCCGATCACGCTGACCGACGAGAGCGCCATGGCCGCCGCGGCGATGATCGGGGAGAGCAGCAGCCCGAACCAGGGATAAAGCACGCCGGCGGCGATGGGCACGCCGGCGGCATTATAGATGAAGGCGAAGAACAGGTTCTGGCGGATATTGCTCATGGTCGCGTGGCTGAGCTGGCGGGCCCGGACGATTCCCTGGAGATCGCCTTTCAGCAAAGTGACGCCGGCACTTTCGATCGCGACATCCGTGCCGGTCCCCATAGCGACGCCGACGTCGGCTGCGGCCAAGGCCGGCGCATCGTTGACGCCGTCACCCGCCATGGCGACGATGCGGCCTTCCTTGCGCAACCGGACGACGACCTTACCCTTGTCTTCCGGGAGGATTTCGGCCTCGACTTCGTCTATGCCGAGCTTGTGCGCCACGGCCAGCGCGGTGGTCTTGTTGTCGCCGGTCAGCATCACGACGCGAACGCCGGCTTTGCGCAGCGCTTGGAGCGCTTCGGGTGTTGTCGGCTTGATCGGATCTGCGATGGCGAGAAGGCCGCCCAGGTGTCCATCGATCGCAACGAAGATTACGCTCGCGCCTTCGCCGCGCAGACTTTCTGCCTCGCCGTTGAGAGACGAAAGATCGATGCCCGCTTCCGCCATGATGCGATGGCTGCCGATCACGAGCCTATGTCCGTCGACCGTGCCGGTAACGCCCTTGCCGACCGGGCTGTCGAAGTCCTGCGCAGTGCCGAGCGGAAGATCGCGCGCCTTGGCGGCATCGACGATGGCCGCGGCGAGCGGATGTTCGCTGCCGCTCTCCCGCGTCGCCGCGAGCCGCAGAAGCTCCC